>NZ_JAUYVX010000012.1:0-147669 GCF_030688925.1 Oceanobacter sp. 3_MG-2023 | reverse complement strand
TGGTTGCGGGAGCAGGATTCGAACCTACGACCTTCGGGTTATGAGCCCGACGAGCTACCAGACTGCTCCATCCCGCGACATCATCTTACTACTTTTTGTTGCTACTCTGACCTAAACCGCACACTGAATAAATGGTTGCGGGAGCAGGATTCGAACCTACGACCTTCGGGTTATGAGCCCGACGAGCTACCAGACTGCTCCATCCCGCGTCAGAGGTTGCATATAATACGGAGAGCCTCCCTGTCTGTCAAGGCTTATCAACAAAGAAGACAGGATCTGCTGCGCAAAGCCAGATAGCGATGAAAAAGCGCTCTACAGGGGTGGTCTGAAGCCGGTGGCGGTGATACGTTACCTGTAACAAAAATAACAACAATGACATTACTTATGAGTGCATATCTTACTCCGACATTGACGTCGGCCGCGTTGCATCCTTTGTTCCAGCTCATGCGTGAGCGGGGCCTGAACCCTGACGAGCTTCCTGAGCTGGCCAAGGACTGGGGTAGCAGCCAACTACAATTTCCTGTGCCTGTGTTTGATCGTATCGTCGAACAGGCTGGCCAATTCCTGAAGACACCGGCCATCGGTGTGATGATGGGTAGTCGGCTGGATTGGCGACGCTTCCGGTTACTGGCGTATCTATTGAGTGAATGCCGTACGGGCCGTGATGCGCTGTCACAGTTGCGACGTTATTACCCACTGATCAGCGATAGCCATTCTCCCGATGTGTTTATCGGGCAGCAGGCCGTCAAGGTAGTGTTTTATGTCAGTGAGGGGGGCGCGCAAGCGCGTCAGACCCGAGCGGAGCTGGTCGCGGCCGGTATTCATGATGTCGGTTCCCGACTGGGTAACGGCTTCTACAATATTACGGGTATTGGTTTTCAGCAGCAGCCTCCTCAGTACCGGGATCAACTCGATCGTTATTTTGGTGTGCCGGTTCGTTATGGCGAAAGCTGCAACTGGATCAGTTTCTCCAGCGACTATCTCGACAAGTCGATGAAAAAAGCCATGCCGTTCCTGGAAGCCATGCTCGAGGGAGCGGAAGTCCCCTGGCGCTCGGAAGACACGGAACGCCCTTTCAGTCGCAAGTTACGCCATATTCTTTATTACTGGCCCACCTGTCTGCCAATGACCAAGGAGGCGGTGGCTGATTTATTGGGCACCAGCGCCAGGACATTGACTCGGCGACTACAAGAAGAAGGCAGCCAGTTCTCGGAATTAAGCAAGCATTGCCGGTTGGTACGCGCTGCGGCGGCGTTGAAACGTACCAGTAAAGATGTGCAGCAGCTGGCTAATGAACTGGGGTTCTCTGATCGTCGTGGATTCGAGCGGGCTTTCAAGCAGTGGACTGGGCAAACACCGGCTGCGTTTCGGCGTCAATGGCGCAACCAGGCGGTTGCTGCCGTTTCCAGCCTGTCGCCGCTGGAATCCAATATCGGCTTCTACTAGCGCTATCTCGCAACCGGTTGATCCTGCCTGGTTGGTTGCTGTTTTTGCTGAACGGAAAACAGTAACCAACCGGAGACTATCGTCAGGTATATCGGCTATCTGCAACAGGAGATAACAGCGGCCTGTTCAGCCTCTGTTTATTGTATAAGTTCCTGCAGCTCCGTCATGCGGTCACGAACCAGTGCCTTGTCGGCAGCATCAACCGATTCCATTTCATCGATCATTGTCAATGTTCCCCGAAGCATCGATTCCATGGCGTTAAGTTGCTCTGCTGGCATATTACCGCTGCTGCGCATTTGCTGTACTTGAGCCAATTGCTGCTGTACCTGGGCACGGCTTCCACCTTGCTCGTTCATATCGACTGCCAGCATGCCCAGGCTGATTTCGGTGGTAATCCGGGTCCATTGTTCAACGCTGTCAAATCCGACGGCGGATAGTTGCTGGCTGAATTCACCATACAATCCCGATGTTTTCAGGCTGTTGATACCTTCCTGGAACATCGCGGCCATGCCGTCTGTCATTGCCGCATTCCCTTGTGGCATCGCATCTTCGTGTTGATCCAGCCAGACCTGTACCGTTGGCATGGATTGAATCCACACATCCAGTTCCGTGGCGGTCAAGGCCCACGTCGGGGATGCTGCCAGCATGGCAGTCAGTGTGATAACTCGACGCATATAATAATCTCCGTTGCTATATTCTGAAGCGATATTCTGGGGTGATCATGCCGCGAGGTTATCACAGCTGGGTCAGGGAGCGACGGGCATAGCGTGGATTTCTATCAAAACCTGCTGATCAAAATCACCGATGGCCGGCAAGGTGGCAAAGTGTCTGCGATCCAGCGCGGCAGAGGCAGGGCAAGCTGTCGCAGCAAGCGTTGCATTGGCTGACTGGCTGTCAGATATCGCTTGCCAGGCATTAACGGGCTCTGCCGTCAGCCCCGCTGGAATGCAATCGTTCAGGCAATTGAGCAATCCGTGGCTGCTGGGGTCATACAACAGATCACCAGCCAGGTACAAATCAAAGCCATCCCAATCATGCTCGTTCACCGAATCCAGAACCACTCCGTTCAACCGAGCATTGTGTTGTGCAGCCAGGGTCGCCAACGGGTCAATATCACAGACGGCCACTCGACTGGCTCCCTGTCGCGCAGCCTGAATCGCCGCTATGCCGCTGCCACACCCGACATCCAACACCCGCTTGCCGGCCACCAGCTGCGGGTGCCTGGCCAAATAGCTGGACATGGCGCGCCCTCCTGCCCAGGCAAATGCCCAATACGGCATATACCGCCACAGAGCCGCTACTTCCTGACTATTGAACAGTCGTCCCTGCTGGATAGCCAGCAACCAGAGCTGTATGCCATGTTCCAGCGTAACCGGTTCCAGGCCGGCATTGGACCAAACGTCGTGCTGTTGCAGTCCGGCCAACAAGTCCGCCGGGGGATAATGCATCACACTGGTCATGTGCCACCGCCATAACGCGTCTGGGCAGCGGAGACTTTTTTAAGATAGTTACGGGATTCCTGACTGGGATGACTGGATAGAATGGTGCGGTACACCTGGCTGGCCGACATGGCGTTAATGCGGGCAACGGCTTTTTCACGGTCACTGTGGAAGGTTTTATACAGGTTCCCTGCCCCTCCGTTGTAGGAGGCAATCATGCAATACAGTTGTTTTTCGGTGCCCTGGATATCGCGTAAATAACGATCCCGCAAAATCGACAGATAGGCAGTACCAATATCGATATTCTGTTCTGGACGCAGCAGGACATCACGACCGGGGCTGCCACTGCGCTGGTAGATTTTTTCATATACGTCCTTGCCTGCCGTCCGACTCATTACCTGCATCAGGCCATAAGCACCGGATGGCGACACGGCGAACGGGTTAAAACTGCTTTCGGTTTCAATAATAGCCAGAATCAGTGGCGCCGGTACGCTGTAACGAATCGCGGCCTGTTGCACCAGAGTGCCATATTGCTGGGCGCTGACCTGTTGAAATTCCTGCACCATCGGAATCGAGACCCAGTAACGATTGCTTTCTTGTTGTAATTGGTTAGCCACCAGGTATTCGGCATAACGTCGGGCACGCCAGGAATATTCAATCAGCTGGCCATCGTGATCTTTTACCTTGCCGGCCAGAAACGGCGTTCCGGTCAGGCCAAAGTCGGCAGCAGTGCGCAGATCCACCGCTGCCGGGTCCGCCGGGGTCAGCAAGGTCGCTTCGATAGCGTGTGTCAGCGCTTGCAGTGGTGTTTTACTGCCACGGTTTTCGATATGGATGGTCCCGGCATCAAAGTCGATACGTACCTGGGTATGGTAATTATCCAGATACTTCACCAGTGACCGCACTCCGGAAACAGCCAGGTCTCTTCCCCAGACCTTATTGGCCCGATCCGGAAAGAACATAAACTCCAGAATCACCGACTGTACATCGTCCGACAGCTCAGCGAAGTTTTCCGGTAGCTCGGCATCTGCCAGAGCCAGGCATCCCGTCAGTGGAATGCCCAGCAGTAAATAACGGCATTGGCTCCATCGCCACGATCGCGGTCTGAACACCTTGTTCAACAAGGCCAGAACCGGCAATAAAAGACCTTCACCACAGTATATCCTTATCCAGAAAAGTCCGTAGTGTAGCCGCCTGCTTTCTGGCTGTCAGCGTCTGGCCTGACGACGGATGGCATTGGTGGAGAAATCACTTTCATTCAAACCGGTATCAAAAAAGCGAAAGCTGCGCGGCCGCTCGTTATCCAGCCCTTCGGTGTAATAGCGTCCGGATGGAAAATCATAGGTGACTTCGAGCGTGGTCATCATCAAGGGCATATCGTAGTAGTTGATCAAATGCCCTTCCGTCATCTGTATCAGTGCTCCGTGCTGATCGTATTCTTCGGCATACACAATCGACCACGAATCTTCATCGAGATAATAACGGCGCTTGCTATAACGGTGACTGAAGCCAACCCGCAAGTTGGCCTCGATCACCCACACCCGATGCAACTCATAACGCAGCAAGGCAGGGTTCAGGTGATGTTTGGCCAGAATATCGTCCAGCGCCAGATCCCCTTGGTGTACCCGATAGGCATTGTATGGAATATAGATTTCCTGTTTACCCTGCAAATCCCAGTCGTAATAATCGGGAGCACCGTTAAACATATCGACCTGGTCAATGGTGCGTAACGACTGACTGTTGGGGTCCGGTGTGTCGTATGCCAAATCCGGTGTCCGGCGTAACCGTCGAGCACCCGGTGTATACACCCACGACTTGCGCCGCGCTCGCATCTGATCCAGGGTTTCATGGACCAGGGTCAGGCTGCCGGCCTGATGCGCTGGTGCCAGTGTTTTTCGTGTTAACAGAAAGATTTTGTTTTCCAGTTCGGATGATTTTATGTCCGCCTCGCTGTATTTGAAGTAATAGTTGTACTCCCGCAAGGTGTCCATTCGCTGGCCGTTGGTGGTGATCAAGGAGCTGACTGCTTCGTAGGAGACCGTCTGCCCCCGAAATCTCAGGGTGTGATTCCAGAGTACTTCCAGGCCATTGGCTGGAACCGGAAACGGCGAACTCATCACCGCGCCGGTAACCCCCGAGCCATACGGTAATAACTGTGCCGTGGCGGCATTGGACTGGATGGCATCATAAACATAATCAGGGTACGACGCCGAACGGTGGCTGGGGTAGACGTTCAAATACATATCCGGGTAACGCTGCAGCAGCTGACGCTGCCCTTCGGTCAGCTGGTCCTGATAAGCACCGAGGTTGCCAGCATCAATCCGCAACAGCGGCTTCTCGCCGGCATAAGGGTCGGGATGAAAACCGGTTTCCCACGGCCCTTGATCTTGTGGCAAGCCGCCCGTCCAGGCCGGAATGGTACTGCCGTTACCTGCGCGCTCCGCCCCCAGGGGCGTCAGGTCCTGCTGTAATCGTTTAATCTCACTATCCGGCAACTCTGCCCAGGATGGCATTGCCATACCCAGCAACCACACAAGCATACTTATTATTTTCATGTTTTTATTTACCTGGCAGCCGCGCGTCTGATGAACCAGTCACTCTGCTGTTGTTGTTATTACTGTTATTGTTATTGTTATTCCATCGCTATCGATAATGAGGCCACTCCCCACCAATGATCAATTTCACCTTACAAAAGGCAACATTTTGATCATGAATAAGAAACTGAGAGCCCATCAATCTCATACTTTAGAGTGACATTAATACGAATGCCTTTTGAAAAATAAAAAAATATAACTTTTAGGTTATATGGAAAGATCCGTAGAGCGCCTGAATATCTGACCAATACGGGCAGCCTGTACGGCACGCACGGTGGCGGGAGTAACGCGCTTGAGGCGTGCCAGGGCAACGCCGATTAATGGTAAAAAAACCGGTGAATTGGTAGCGCTGGCAACCACTGCCGGAGCCATATCCGGTGCATCGGTTTCCAGTAGCCAGGCGTCCAGTGGCAACTGCTGTACAGTGCGGCGCAACCGATGGGCATTGGGCCGTAATAACAGCCCACCCAGCCCCAACCGAAAACCCAGATCAAGATACTGCCGGGCCTGCTGTTCACTGCCACTAAAGGCATGGATAACACCCCCCTGGTCAAACCGGGTTTGTCGCAGTGCCAGAATGATCTCATCATGCGCACCAACACCATGCAGAATCACCGGCAGTCGATATTGTTGCGCCAGCTGTAGCTGGGCATCAAACAACCGCCGCTGACGCAGGCGTATCGCCGGGTCCATCTGCCGAACCCGGTGCAAACCAAACTCCCCCACCGCGACACAGTCCGATGTCACCAATGCACGCTCCAGCCAGTCCAGATCGTCCATCGTGTGCTGATCAATAAAAAAAGGATGCAGACCCAGGGCAAACCACCAAGGCCGCCCCTGGCAAAACGACGCCAGTTGTTTGCCTTGCTCACAGCTAATTCCTGGCACGATCAGGCCCGTCAGCCCCAGACTTTCACAGTGCTGCCACACCGCCTGACGATTTTGCGCAAAAACCGGGAAGTCAAAGTGGCAATGACTGTCAAACCAGCCTGACAGAACAGGAGAGACAGGGCCATCTGTCGCCGCGGGCTTATTCATACATAGCGGTATTCATCGATTGTCTACCTTGGGCGTTGGTGGCCGGCCGTTGTCAAATTTATGACAAGTCGTCCCTGTTTTCGTCAGAATATTACCCTAAACAGCATAACAATCGCCCCAAATGCCTGCCTGACCACGCCACCCGTCGCTACCATGACGATTTTGGGGGCATAATAATAAAAACAGGGATGGCGCTCTTTTTGCTTCGATATTCAATACTGCCAACTTATCCGACACTGATTATCCGACACAGGAAGGTGAGCAATGATGCTAACGCCTCACGAGCTCAGAAGTATTATTCATCCAACGCTGGACTATATGGGTTGTTATTCTGTTGCCACAGAAGAGCAACTGGTTGCTCTGGCACAAGCACAATGCCGCCGCCCGCTCAATAACCACGACAGCACTTCTCTGTACCCGATTGATAACGATCTGCACCAGCAAATCTGGGATCAGTACCTGGCATTCAATCCTGATCAGGCCAGCCTGATTCGGGGACTGGCGTCGCAGCGACAGTTTCTGATTGATCCCCACCACGAATTAAAAACCAACCTCAGTTATGCCACCGCCATTGCCTGGGCTGTTTTTATCGCTTATCCACAAATACTGGCAAACGGCCTGGAGCGGAAAAGTGCCTGTTAAAATGCCAGCTGCTCTTTTACTGCATCCCACAGAGCCTGGTAATTACGCGCCAACGGCACATTAGGCTGGCAGACGACAATCGGGCTGCGTAATTCCAGCATCCGTTCAGCACTGGCAGAATGACCGATAAAAACCGGCAATAACTCTTTGATGGTTGGTGCAACTTCCGAGGCCCATTGCACATGCGCTCGCTTGCGGCGATCAATCAGGGTGACAAATGGCAGCCATTGTTTACTTTTGACCCAGCTGAGATGCTGTTTCGACTGTTCATAGGCCCGAATGGACAGTAACGATGGTTCGATCGGCACCAGAATTTTATCCACCGCCTGTAACACCCCTTCAATTTGCGGTGACAGTATCGGTGGGCAGTCAATCACCACCAGCTCGTAATCTTCTCCCAACATATCGATAGCATCACTGGTGATATCTCTGGCGGTACGTTTGTCGGCGACACTTTGGTGAAATTTGCGCAAAGAGATATCCGCAGCCAAAACGTCCAGACGGTCATACTGCGTCGGGTAAATATAACGGCCGATCGGCTTGCCTTCACTCCAGACCTTGTCTTGCTTGCGATCAGTCTCAACGCCCAGAATCCAGGTGGCGGCCCCTTGCGGGTCAAGATCCCAAAGCAGAGTGCGAACGGAGTTGCTGGCGGCCAGAGCGGCCAGGTTAACGGCGGTAGTAGTTTTCCCCACCCCGCCTTTCAGCTGAAATACAGCAATAGCACGCACGAAACGCTCATCCCTTGATAATATTAACGGTCAGTCTAACACGTGATTCTTACGATATATCCCACCAAAATGCTCTATCAGCACGGCCACTCATCACACCCATGCTGAGATCAGACCAGTCTGGATCATCGCCATTTAACCGTGAAAAACCGTGCCAGAAAACATCTTTCTGACCCGGCTTGCTGACACGGTTTTCACACCACCCAGGCACCAGGCTCTCGAACGAGAGTTAGATAAGTAATCAGGCGGTAGTTCCCTTGAAAGCCACCCCACAGCCTCCCAATCCACAATAACCGCCGGGGTTCTTGGCCAGATACTGCTGATGATAACTTTCAGCCATATAATAACGAATGCCTGTCCGAATTTCGGTTGTAATCTCTGGCTTGCCTGCTGCCGTCAGACATTGCTGATACTGCTCCCGGCTCTGCTCTGCCACCGTCAGGGCTGCGGCATCGGGCAGATAAATCCCGGAGCGATACTGGGTACCGATATCATTGCCCTGACGCATCCCCTGACACGGGTCATGACTTTCCCAGAACACCGTCAACAGCTGTTGTAGCGATAGTTGCTGCGCGTCATACCAGATACGCACCAACTCATTGTGACCAGTCAAACCGCTGCAGACTTCGTCGTAGGTCGGATTAGGGGTATGACCGCCACCATACCCGACCGAGGTAGAATACACCCCGGGCAGCGACCAGAACGCCCGTTCGGCACCCCAGAAGCAACCCATACCTACCATCAGCTCTGATAACCCTGCCGGGCGCTCTCCGGCAATCACATGACCATTCACAAAGTGATGGCTGCTGGTTGGCAAAGGCTCGGAGCGGCCCGGCAAAGCCTCATCCGCAGAAGGAATGGACATATGTTTTGGACGCCACATAATCAGTCTCCAGTAACGGTAATCGTATTCAGGCAGAGGAATTTTCTACAGGCATCCTATGACAACCTATCCGAATCAGCTATCCCTCTGTTTTCACGGCGTTGGCAGCGGCGGCCATCTGGCTCTGGGCAGCGCCGCCGCCACTCTGGAACATCAGGGCCAACCCTTGTTATTAATCGACTGTGGTCCAGGGACACTGGCACAGGTCCAGCAGCGCTATCAGGCCTTGCCGACAGCTATTTTCATGACCCATGCGCATATGGATCATATTGCCGATCTGGAAATATTGACGGTACGGGCGAAGCTGCAACAGGTCGCCCCCATTCCGCTGTTTGTGCCTCTCAGTGTCATTCCGGTACTGCATCAGCGGCTGGCAGCGTATCCGGGCACGATGGCCGAAGGTGGCCATAACTTCTGGCAGTCGTTCCAGTTATTACCAGTCAGCGACCGGTTTGAATACGCCGGCATGACCTTCCACTGTTATCCGACCCGGCATCACGCTCCCGGCTCATCCTTTGCATTGCACCTGCCCGGACAGTTTTTTTACAGTGGCGACACCCGGCCCATCCCTGAAATTCTCAATCACCAGTTAAGCGGCAATGAAGTGGTATTTCACGATTGTGGCCTGATTTCCAATCCATCCCATACCGGTCTCGATGATCTAGCAAAAGAATACCCCGAGGCCTTGCGCCGTCAGCTGGTGCTGTATCACTACGCCAATACAGACGCTGGCCAGCAGCTGAGCGCCGCCGGATATCGGGTTGCCACAGTCGACGCCTGTTTTACCCTGGGTAACGGCACTCAAACCCGTGCAGTACAATCAGCAGCACACCAACCAGCAGAGCAGATCAACCACCGCCGTGAATAACAGCCACCCGGAACTCAACCGGCAGCTACAGCAAATGTTGCCGGATGCCTATGTTTGTCGCCAAACCCTGAGTGCCTGTCCAGAGCTGCAACTCTGGCTGGCAACACCAGAATGTATCAATCGGCCGTTTGCTGCCGACGAACAATTACGTATTGCCGCACACCCGGCCTATTGGGCGGTGTGTTGGCCTGGCGGTCTGGCGATGGCCCGTTATCTGCTGGATCATCCAGCCATGGTTAAGGGCAAAGCCGTACTTGATATTGGTTGTGGTTCCGGCTTGGTGGCCATTGCTGCCGCCTATGCGGGAGCCAAACAGGTGATTGCCTGCGATCTCGATCCACAGGCCCTGATCGCCTGTCGCGCCAATATGGCGTTAAATCCGCTGGCACAACAGCAGACCGAACTGGCGTTATGCAGCGACTTTCTCCAGCTCGGCCAGGTCGATCTGGTACTGGCCGCCGACCTGCTGTACGACCAGCATAACCATGGCTTGCTGGATAAGTTCATAGCGATCAGCCAGCAGGTCTGGCTGGCAGAATCACGACAGCCCGATATCCAGCACCCGGCATTTCACTATCTGGGCCGACACTGTTACCCCACCGAACCGGAAACCGGGCCCAACGATCCTTACGCCACTTCCCTGCTGTATCACTCCCTGCCAACCCGCCAGCCGTAAAAAACCCCTGATACCGGGAGGTATCAGGGGTTTGGTTTTATCACCAGGTCGCTATCTGGCCCAAACTAGCCCAGATCATCAACACTCTCCAGCGTCAGTTCTGAACCAGCCAGCACCTGCATACGTTTACCTGTGGTTACGTTGTAGCTTGAGCTGGCGATGGTATCAACAAACACCCAGTCACAGCTGGCCTTTTCTGCGGTAAAGGTCACCAGCATAAAGCCCCGCTGACCGGCATTCAGATACTCAAGGTCATCAATCAAGGTAGTAATCGCCGACTCAAATTTAGCCTGCAAAGCCTCATCCGAACCAAATCCGGCATACAACTCCAGCCCTGGCGAAGTCACCGATGGTGTGGCAAATTCGACACCAATCGTGGTGCCTGACTGAGTCAGCTGGCTGGCCCAGGCATTGTGGGTATCACCCGCCAGTGTCACCAGATTCACATCACGGGACTGGCCGCTGATCTGGGCATACAGCGTTTGACGCGCAACTTCGTAACCATCCCAGGCATCCAGATTATACGGTGCTGTGGTGGCCAATGCGGTGGCGACGTCGTCATCAATATCCATCCCCAGACTTTGCGTGTATTTGTCGGTGGCATAGGTTTCCAGCATGGTCGCCAGTGCCGACTGGTCTTCAACGGTTGTCAGTGAACTCATCGCCAGCAAGATATCTGCCGGGATGTACATTCTCCCCATCAAAACCTGCTGACCCAATACATCCCAGGTGGCACCCGAGGTAGCCAGGCTGTTGCCAAACCAGGCTGTTTGTTCATCCCCCAGCAAGGTACGGGAAGTGTCTGACATGTCCGTCATGAACGCTGTGGTATCCAGCCCGGTAGAAGTGACGTAATCGGCGTAATCCAGTTGCTTGCTACGGGCCAGAATACGGGTATCCAGCATGTGCAGGCGTACCAGATCGCCAAAATCAAACACCCGATAGATATGGGCGTTATCGGAACCGGTACGAATCGGCAACCATTCATGATAGGCCTGCTCGGCAGCATCACGACGTTCACTGAATGAGCCTTCGGTCGTTTCATCATGATTCTCGGCACCGTCGATATAGGTGTCGTTGGCCAACTCATGATCATCCCAGACGCAAATAAACGGCTTGGCGGCATGGGCAGCCTGCAGGTTGGCATCCACATGGTATTGCGCGTAACGCTGGCGATATTGTGCCAATGTGGTGATTTCTGCCGTTGGCTCCGGTTGGCGGCCTTCGGCATCTTCAGTGGGGTATTCATTGGAGCCGTATTCGTACAGGTAATCACCCAGATGGATCACGGCATCGGCATCGCTGTTGGCGATTTCCCGATAAACGTTAAACAGGCCGGCCGGAAAGTTGGAACAGGAACACACCGCCAGTTTGACGCTGTCGACACTGCCTTCCGGCAGGGTTTTGGTCTGACCGATGGTTGAGGTTTCACCATCCTTGCCAGCAAATTGATAATAATAGCCAGTGCCTGCCGACAACCCTGTTACGTCCACTTTAACCGTATAGTCACGGGAAGCATCGGTATACACAGTGCCGGATGCCACCACATCGGTCATGGCAGCGTCAGTCGCCACGACATAACCCACTTCGGCTTCCGCATCGGCATCCGCGAGTTCGTCCGGCGTTACCCGGGTCCAGATAATCACGGCATCCACCAAAGGATCGCCCGACGCCACGCCGTGGCCAAAGACAAATACGGTCAGGTTACGGCTGGAATCATCATCGTCATCATCGGCAAAACAGCCGGTAATCACAGCGGGTACACTCACCGCGCTGGCCGTGCCAGCCACAGATTGCAAAAAGCGACGACGGCTCAAATCGGGAGTACGTGACATACTTGGACCTCAACATAACGAGAGGGCGTAATTGCCCCATCAATGACTTAAAAGGCCATAATCGTAAATATTTGTTAAGAACTTAAGACAGAAAGCCTCCTGAGGTAAATCTTTATCAAGAACTACTGGCGGCATGAGTTTTCCGTGCTGGCCTGCACGGCACGCGTCCATTAAACTCAACGGCCTTTTTTACCGGCCGGGGCCAGATCGGAATGCTAGATAAGAATTCGTTGTCACAACTGCAATCTCTCAAACAGGAAATACACGACAGTGTTCCCAGATTTGAGGGAAAGGTTCGAGCGACTGGCGGACGCTTCGGCTTCGTAGTCACGGACGATAACCAGCAGTTCTACATGTCACCGGAAGAGATGGAAAAGGTGCTTCCAGGCGACAGGGTTGCTTTTCGTGTTGAGGAAGTGGATACCAAAAAGACGCAAGCCATTATCGAAAGCCTGATCAGCACAGAGCTGAGCGACTTTTGTGGGACTTATGTGATCAAGGGTAAAGGCCACTTTATCCAGCCCGATCACCAGGCACTGAACCGATGGATTTTTGTACCACCCAAAGCTCGCCAGAATGCCGAAGAAGGCATGTTGGTCAAGGCGCATCTGTCACAGCACCCTTACCCCGCAGGCCGGGCTCAAGCAGAAATTGATACCGTGATAGGCAGCAGCCAGGATGCCGGTATCGAAGCCCGCTACATGTGTCAGAAATGGAATCTGGCCACAGAGTTCAGCGAAACCGAACTGCAACAGGCCCATGAGCTGGCAGCCGCCGGCATTGATGCCCTCAGCACCGATCGCGCCGACCTGACAGAACTGCCGCTGGTCACGATCGACTCCGCCAGCACCCGCGATCTTGACGATGCCCTCTGTGCGACCGTGACCGATACCGGCTGGACCCTGCATATTGCCATTGCTGATCCGGCAGCGGTTATTCAGCCGGGTACTCCCCTTGACCTGATGGCACGCGATCGTGCGACCTCGGCCTATTTCGCCAATCTGGTGATTCCGATGTTGCCGGCAGCATTGTCCGAACAACTCTGCTCACTGCAACCTGGCGTCAAACGCCTTGCTCTGGTGGCCGAAGTCGCGGTTGATCAGGCTGGTGCCTCCACCCTGACCCGCTTGTCTCAGGCGCTGGTGTCCAGCCAGGCCAAGCTGTCTTACCAGCAAGTCGGTGAATTTATGGCGGATGGCAGCCTCGGTGATATCGATGCCGCTCTGCAGCCGTCATTGGATGCCTTGAAAGATTGTGCCCAGGCACTGGCCAGCCAACGCAAAAACGCCTGTCTGGTGATGGAAGACCGCCCAGACTATCGCCTGGTACTGGACGAAAACGGCAAGGTCAAAGACATCGTGCGTCAGGAACGTAACGACGCCCAACGTCTGGTCGAAGAATGCATGCTGGTCTGTAATCGCCTGTGCGCCGATTGGCTGCAGCAACATAACAGCGGTATTTTTATTGAGCACGCCGGTATTCGTACCGAACGTATCGGGGATGTCACCACCCTGCTCAAGGAACAGTTGGGGCTGGAAAAGAAACCCAAAATCAAATCGCTGGAAGACTACGTCAGCCTGATGAAACAAGCGGCAGGCGGTGATGATGGCCTGAATATCAAGCAGATCATCAGTCGCCAGCTTGAGCGCAGTAATCTGACCACCGAAGACAAGCCGCATATGGGCCTGGGCTTCCCCCGCTACACCACCATGACGTCACCGTTGCGCAAATACAACGATCTGTTGGTACACCGTATGATTGCGGCGATTCTGACAGAGCAACCCGTCCCTGCCGTCGACGCTCCTTTACTGAGTGCGATTCAGGACAAGCAAGCCAAGGCACGGGTGGCCGCCAATCAGACGGAATCCTGGCTCAAGCTGCAATGGTTAAAAACGTTTCCGGCCGATGCCCAGTTTGATGCGGTCATTCAATACGCGACTGCCAATAACATCATGGTGCGTTTTGAAGACTCCGGGGTGGAAGGACAGATTGATCGTCGTAAAGTGAAGGGCAACTGGGCATTCGACAGCAAAACCCTGTCACACAGCAACGGCGAACAAACGCTGGCCATTGGTCAGACTGTCCGGGTCAGCGTGCAAACACTGGAACCGGATAGCCGCGAGCTGAAGCTGGCATTGCAGCCATAACCCCCACTGGTATTACAACGGCATTACAACGCCGGAAACAGCCAGAGGAAGCACTTGTCAGAAAGTGCAGCAAGAATAGTAAGAGTAAGTAAGTAACTAGAAAGAGAAACAGGTAATCAGAAAAAACAGCAGAGCCGATCAGAGTGACCGGCTCTGCTGACACCCAGTCAGTTCACCTGGGTTTTGATGGTCAACATCTGGACTTCACTGTCACGATGATCCACCGGTGAGCGCTCATCCTGCCAATCTCCTGGCTGAGCAGTCGGTTGTCCGGTACGGGACACCCGCGCAATCAATGTCAGCTGTTCAAAATCACTGATCGTCATACCCGGAGCCATGGCCTGGGCATCGGTCAGGGTCACTTGTGTGGGCAAATCCGCCACCGTCAAACGTTGTACCGCCAGAGGTAAAGGAGGGCCAGTCACCGCCCGCGCCAGCACAAACACCAGATCATCCGGCTTGACCGCCGCTCTGGCTTCAGCACTGATATCAACCGCCACCGTCAGCCCAACCCGCTCCAGCCAAGCCAGATCGACGATAATATCCTGTGTCGCCAACTGTTCTGCAGCCCGACGTATACCTTGTGCCAGTACCTGGGATTCCGGCCCTTCTGGCAATCCCTGCCACAAGGCTTTCCAGTGATTGATCGCCCGCTCATGCTTGCCCAGCTCAAACGCCAGAATACCTGCCATGCCCAGAGCCTGACGGCTTTGGGGATTAAGCGACAAGGCTTCATCCAGCAAGGCATAGGTCGCTTCGTCGGCTTGTTGGTCGGCAGCAAAGAACTTTGCCTCGGCCATCAATGTCAGGGTCGCAGCACGATCACTGACAGCGTCCTCTGGCAAGGCTTCCAGAATCTCGCCAAAGGCATCAACGGCCTGTTGGTATTCACCGCTGGCGTTAAGCAAGCGGGCGTTCAGATAAGCCCACTCCAGATTATCCGGATCATGGTCCGCTTCTGCCGCCAGGCGCTGCATCAACTGCTGGCGCTCCGGCATGGTCAGCTCAACCTGTTCGCCCTTGTTCAGCAAAGCACTGGCTCGCAGGGCATTATCCGCCCCCCAGATGCTGTACAGCATGACCGACGCCAGCAAGGCCACCACAACCATGCTTCCCAGCATGATCCAGCTGCCAGAGGTCTTGTCGGCACGACTGGTATGCCCGTCGGCGCTGGCCAGAAATTCACGGTCCAGCTCCAGCTGCAAGGCAGCCTGCTCGGCATCGTTCAGCTCGCTGGATTTCAGCTCATCGGTACGTTCCTGGTACAGGCGCAGATTTTCTTCACTCTGCTGATTGGTTTCCGGTCTGAACCACACAGGGCGATACAGCAAGGCCACCAGGGGCAGCAGCAGGATCAACAACATCCAGATCATGAGTTATTCGCCTTTTGGTCGTTCGATGAATCCGCCGAGACTGCGGCTTTTAATTGTTCCAGTTGCTGACGTTCTTCTGCCGTCAATGGAGCCGGAGCAGCTTTCTGATTACGCCGCATTTGTCGCAAGATCAGCAGCCCCAGCAAAAAGGCCAGCAAGGGGCCAAACCAGAGTACATAGGTCTCTGCTCTCACCGGAGGTTTGTAATGGACAAAATCGCCGTAACGGGCGACCAGATAATCAATAATCTGCTCATCCGTCTGGCCGTTATTCATCAGCTCATAAACCTTGTCACGCATGTCTCCGGCCACCGGGGCATTGGAATCCGCCAGGTTCTGGTTCTGGCACTTGGGACAGCGCAGCTCTTCTGCCAGATGCTGAAAACGGGCAATATCATCAGGATCATCAAACGGGTATTTATAGCCATTCACCACCGCGTGGGCAGAGACCGCTCCCAACAACAGCAGCAAGCCGGCCAGCCAGTGGCGATATTCATAACGCATCATGGCAAGCTCTCAAATTCAGGTTCAAGAGTCGACCAGACCCGGGCATTCAAATCACCGACGTGTCGACCACGAATAATCCCGCGACTGTCCAGTAAAAATGTCTCCGGTGCGCCATAAACCCCCAGTTCCAGGCCCAACTGGCCATTGGTATCCGACAGGTTCCAGCGATAAGGATTGCCGTAGGACGCCAGCCATTGAATCGCCTTGCGCTCTTCGTCTTTATAGTTGATGCCGTAAATGCGTATGCCTTCCGCAGCCAGCAAATTAAGGAAAGAATGCTCTGCTTTACAGGTCGGGCACCAGGTAGCCCAGACATTCACCAGCGCACGTTTGCCCAGCAAGTCATCGCGGGTTACCACTTCTCCGGTTTCCAGCGATACCATTTCAAATTCCGGAAATGGTTGCCCGACCAGCGGCGAAGGCAAAACATCCTTGTCTTTACGGTCAATGGTGAGAAAAAACAGCCCCGCCAAGATGGTAAAGCCAACCAGAGGGACAAACAGAATAAACCGGTTCATGCAGTTGCCTCCGCGATTGCAGATGGAGAAGGTGCCGACCGCCGTGGTTGGCGATAACGTTTATCAAACATGGCCATCAGCCCGCCCAGCGCCATAAAGATGGTTCCCAGCCAGACCCAGCGCATAAAGGGTTTGACCTGAATCCTCATCCCCCAGGCACCGTTTTCCAGTGGCTCACCCATGGATACGTACAGGTCACGGAACAGCGTGACATCGATGGCGGCTTCGGTCATGACCGAACCCCGCGCCGTGTAGCGGCGTTTTTCCGGCATCAGCTCGCCGATTAGCCGGTCGTTGTCGTAGACCCGGAAACGGATGGCATCGGCGTGGTAGTTAGGGCCGCGAATTTGCCCCGCCTCGACAAATTCAAAGCGGTAATCTCCCAGTGTATGACTGTCACCGACCGACATCCGGACTGACTCTTCCTGGCTGTAGTTGGCCACCATGGTCACACCGACCACCGTCGCGGCAACACCGATGTGCGCCAGAATCATGCCGTTAAAACTGAGACTCAACGATGGAATCCGCTGCAACTGGCCCCGGCATTTTTTCCAGACATCCAGCAGGCTGGCCAGTATCAACCAGCTGGCAATACCGATCCCCAGGATAACCTGGCCATTCAGCTCCCCAGAAACAATCAAGGGGGTGGCGATACCCAGCACAGGAGCGGCCACTGCCGCCAGGCCCAGTTCCCGCCCCAGACGTTTGGTCTGATCCGTCTTCCAGCGCGATACCGCACCGATACCGATAATCAGTGTCAACATGACGCTCACTGGTACAAACATCACGTTAAACCAACTCGCTCCGACGGAGATCTTGCCCATGCCAAGGAAATCAATCAGCAACGGGTACAGGGTGCCCAGCAGAATGGCAAAGGCCGCCACCAGCAACAGCAGATTGTTCATCAGCAAAAAGCTTTCGCGGGATAACCAGTCGTAACGCCCAACCGACGCCACCGTGGGCGCCTTGAGTGCATAAATCAGCAGCGAGCCACCCACGCAGATACCCAGCAATGCCAGTACAAACACCCCTCGTTCCGGGTCAGAAGCAAACGCATGTACAGAAGTCAGTACGCCGGAACGTACCAGGAAGGTTCCCAGCAGACTGAGGGAGAACGCAATGATCGCCAGTAACACGGTCCAGCTTTTGAACAGGCCGCGTTTTTCTGTCACCGCCAGCGAGTGCATCAGCGCAGTCGCCACCAGCCAGGGCATCAGTGACGCATTTTCAACCGGGTCCCAGAACCACCAGCCACCCCAGCCCAGTTCGTAATAAGCCCACCAGCTGCCCAAGGCGATACCGATGGTCAGAAAAATCCACGCAGCTGTTGTCCATGGACGAGACCAGCGTGCCCAGGCGGCATCCAGACGCCCACCCAACAACGCCGCCACAGCGAACGAAAACACCACGGACAGGCCAACGTAACCCATATACAAGGTCGGTGGATGCACGATCAAACCAAAATCCTGCAGCAGCGGATTCAAATCACCGCCTTCTGACGGTACCGAGGGCAAGGTGCGGGCAAACGGATTGGAGGTTTCCAGCGTAAACAGAATAAAACCGGTCGAGATCAGCCCCATAATACCCAGCACCCGCGCCAGCATATCCAGCGGCAACGAACGACTGAACAAGGCAACCGCCACGCCCCAGCAACCCAATAAAGCCACCCACAGTAATAACGAGCCTTCGTGGGCACCCCACACCGCGCTGATTTTAAACGGCGTCGGCAAGGCGCTATTACTGTTGGTAGCGACATAAGTCACCGAGAAATCATCCACCACAAAACACCAGGCCAACACCACCAGGCTGATCAGCAAAAACAGCGCCTGGGCTGCCGCCAGTGGCCGGGCGTAGGCCATCATCAGCGTATTATTGCGATGTACCCCCCATAACGGCACGACGGTTTGGAATACCGCCACCACAAACGCCATGATCAGCGCCAGTTGGCCAAACTCCGGAATCGACGACAAGGCGCCGTAAGCTTCGGTCAACATTAATAGGCTCCGTCATTTTTGATCGATTCGGAAATTGAGTAACTGCTCGATGTTGCCGATGCACCCTGCATGGCCTGTTTGCCATCTTCGTGTGCCTGCTCCAGAGCATCCTGCACTTCCGGTGGCATGTAGTTTTCATCGTGCTTGGCCAATACTTCGGATGCCTGTATCACTCCATGCTCATCCAGCTTGCCCAGTGCCACAATACCCTGTCCCTCACGGAACAGGTCGGGCAGGATACCTTCGTAATGAATCGGCACCGTGGCGGCACCATCCGTGACCTGGAACGTAACCGCCAGCCCTTCTTCATCGCGCTGTACGCTACCGTCAACCACCAGACCACCGGCACGAATGGTGCGCCCTACCGGCACTTCACCATTGGCAATCTGGGTCGGAGTCTGGAACAGGTTGATGTTCTGGCTAAGGGAATACATCAACAGCCCCACCGCAACGCCAAAGCCGATCACCAAAAACAGAATCAGCTTCAGCCGTTTCTTCCGTTGTGGATGCATGTCAGTTTTTCTCCTCGTTAACTACGGTTCGGTCAGCGGCCGCTTGTCCGCGACGATCACGGCGTACACGTTGCCCTTGTTCCCGAATCAAACGACGGCGCTGCAACATTGGCAGCACCAGATTGGCAATAATTACCAGCGCACTCAGGCCGTAAGACAGCCATACATACAAACCATGACGTCCCATGGCGAGAAATTCGCCGACACTGTGAAATTCCATTAGCGACCTCCACCCAGCATTTCCGGCAACGCCTGAACCCAGCTGCGCTTGCGTTCATGCCAGAGAATTTCATTACGGGTGCGTAAAATCACCAGCAAGGCAAACAGTACATACGTTGTCAGAATCATGATCAGCAACGGCAATAACATATCCGGGTGCATGCTCGGTTTTTCTGTCAACTTCAAGGTCGCTGGCTGGTGCAAGGTATTCCACCACTCCACCGAATACTTGATGATGGGAATATTCACCAGCCCAACCAGCGCCAGAATCGCCGCGCCCTTGTGGCTGGCTTCTTCCGACTCAATCGCCCGCTGTAATGCCATCACGCCAAAATACAGGAACAGCAGCAACAACATCGAAGTCAGACGTGCATCCCATACCCACCAGGTCCCCCAGGTCGGTTTACCCCAGATCGCGCCGGTCAACAGGGCAATCAGGCAAAAACTGGCACCAATCGGCGCAATCGCCCGCGCCACCCAGGCCGCCATTTTCATTTTCCAGATCAGGAACACCGCGCCGGCAACCGCCATCATGATGAACGCACTCTGGGCCACCAACGCCGCTGGCACATGAATATAAATGATGCGAAAGCTGTTGCCCTGCTGATAATCAGCCGGTGCATACAGCAAGCCAAGCACCAGCCCAACCACGCAGCCCACCACAGACAGCAAAGCCAACCAAAAGATCCATTTTGATGTCAGTTCATAAAACCATTTGGGCGAACCCAGGCGGTGATACAGCCGTACAATCCACTGCCACATAAAATCCCCGATCAAAAACGTGCGCCTAGCGCGATAAATTCAGTTTCAGTGCCGCTGCCGAAGCGAAGGGCGTCAAACACACAGACAGCGCCAACATGGCGCCCAGAAAACCGATCTGGCCATTGTATGCCATCCCCAGTCCGGCGTGATAAACCGCACTGGCAGCAAAGATCAACACCGGTACATACATCGGTAAAATCAATAGACTCAATAGCAATCCACCACTGCGCACCCCGGCCGTCAACGCCGCCCCCACAGATCCCAGCAGGCTCAGAATCGGCGTTCCGACCGCCAGGCTCAGTAACATACCGATGTAAGCGTCATCAGGCAGCGCCATCATTAACCCCAGCACCGGGGCCATTAACGTCAGAGGCAAACCGCTGCAAAGCCAATGCACCAGGGCCTTGGCCAGCGCCAGCATATAGAGAGATTCTCCCGATGCCAGCCATTGTTCCAAAGTGCCGTCTTCAACATCGGCTTTATACAAAGCATCCAGTGACAGTAGCGTCGCCAGTAAAGCACCGACCCAGATCACCCCACCAGCGATCCGGGACAAGAATTCAGGGTCCGGGTCCACCGCCAGTGGGAACATCGCCACCACCATCAGAAAAAACATCAACGGATTAAGCCACTCGCCAGGATTACGCCCAGCCAACAGCAGATCCCGCTTGATCGTTGCCATCACCAGGCTCATAAGAGTCCTCCGCCCAAGGCCAGTTCACCCAGATCCAGACGCTTGAGTGACGGAATATTCTGCAACGCATGGTGACTGGTAATAATGACCGCACCGTTGCGGGCAACATGCTGTTGAATGCGGGCTTCCAACCAGGCCACCCCAGCAACATCCAGAGCGGTAAAGGGTTCATCCAGAATCCATAGCGGCGCGGGCACAATCGCTAACCGCGACAAACCGACACGGCGCTGCTGCCCGGCCGAAAGCTGATTACAGGGCGTTTCTTCATAACCGCCCAGTTCAACATCTTCCAGTGCTTGCCACAGATCATCATCGGTAATCACCGACGCGGATTCCGTGGACATCCATGGACTGACCAGCCAGCGCAGATTTTCCAGCGGTGTCAGCGCACGCTTGAGCGCCGCCAGATGGCCGAGATACAAGCGCTGGCTGGCGTAATCGGCAAACACCTGGGTCAATGGCTCGCCATGCCAGAGCAGATCGCCGTCAAAATCCCGGTTCAGTCCGGCCAGTAATCGTAACAGGGTGGTTTTCCCGGCACCGTTTGGCCCCGCCAGTTGCAGCAAGTCACCATTCTTGACGGTCAGGTTCAAACGCTCGAATAACACCCGGTCATCACGCTCGCAGTACAACTCACTCGCACTCAGGGACACACTGTTATCGGTATAACGATTTGCCATTCAAACCCCGGAAATTGCCATTGCGCATAAAAGCGGGCGCATTATATACAAAAACCCTGTGGACTGTGGCTTGACCCGGATGGGTCCTTCGACCAATTTGCTTCATTCATGAGACGCACGCCAGACCTGGAGCAATATCACCCCTACTTTGCCAAACGCAGTAGCCATCAAGATGGAGGATCTCTCCCGACGCAGGCACCTGGCATCACTCAGGTTAGAGGTATGGAACCCGGGCAGGAAAAGCGTGATGCCTCAGAACTGATCTATCGCAAGAAAGGCACCAAACGAAGAACGGCAACAAATTAAAGTCCGGGATGAAGATGCCCATTGGCGTTGATGAAGCTATGAGCCTGACCCACCGCCGCGAATGTTCACAACCTGGCACCTGCTGAAAAGCGGCGCCATGGTGATGAACATTGCAGATCAGGGTTGCCAATTTACTGGGAATTATGGGCTTTATCGGGTTGTTTTAGATTGCTGGTTTGGCATAGAAACAGGCAATCGATGGGCTTTTTCAGAGCTTCCTTAAATTGATTGTTATGAGTACGACTCAAAGGGTTTGAGGTCTATACCTTCAATATCGCAAACCGCCTTAATAGTTGGATTTGAGCAAAGACGCTTTAAATAAGCAGCCAGATGCTCAAATTCAAGAGGGGATTTTTCCAGTGGCAACGACCATTCCGCAAGCATAAACAAAAAATAATCACATGCTGTTAGCGTCCCACCAAGCAAGTATTCATTGCCCTCTAGCTGGTCGTTGATAATTGATAAGGCGTCTGCAACCCTGTCGCCTTGGGCCGCTACAACATTTGGAATGGTAGCTTCATCATTGGTATGGCGATGAGGATAATAGTGAACCATAAGTTCAGCTTGCAGCGTATTATTAAGAAACGCGAGCCACTGATAAAACAAGGGACGGTTCGGATCATCTGGAGATGGCATCAAATCTGATTCAGGGTGTAATTCACAGATGTGAATGCAAATGGCCGGACTTTCAAAAACGGGCTGCTCATTAACAACCAGAGTCGGAATTCGCCCTACAGGGTTGAGCCTGAGATAATCTTCAGATTTTTGAGCATTTGACGTCTTATCGACCAACAACAGCTCATAATCTGCTTTTAAGTGATGAAGTAAAAAATGAGGAGCCAGGCTCGCATTGTTTGGGTAGTAATAAAGTTTGAACAAAATAAATTCCTGATCACCAAAAGTACAGATATTCATAACGAGCCTGTAGAAAAACCTGATTTCAGGTAGTCTTTCCCGCCACCTGCTCGTTCTCTGTTGTTTATTGCCGATTGCCCGTTTTAACCCACAATCGCTTGTTAATTCTGTATTTCAGGTTTTGCTGCCTGTAAGCCAGACCGTCAGATAACCGACGACAGCTGGCTCTGATAATGATTAACACAGAACAACAAACACCCGTGCCAACTATACAGCTATAGCACGGCTATATGAACTTCAATTGCATCGGCACTGGGGTAATATTCAAAGTCAGTTGAATAAACCCTTTTATATTCAGAACCAGGGTTGGAAAAATATTCCCAAATTTCCGTCCATGCATCAATAGCTATTTGAGGCATATTTCCCTTGTGAGAAAACACCAAATATTTGGCCGCTGGAATAACTCTCTGCTTTAAACTCACATCAGGCGGCAGTGATTGACCATCAAAACCGGCAAGCACCGTAAATTCTCCAGTATGGTCAGACTCATAATCGGAATATACACCGTATACTCTTTCACCATTTTTATAATCGACTGGCACAGCTTCATCAAATGCTTGCCATAAAGCAGGAATTTTACCTTTATCAGGACTCATTTCCGCTGCGTTATCGGTTCTGACCTCTAACCCATGAATAACCTTGCTTGCAACATGTCTCAACTCCACCACAACGCTCCTTTAGTTACACAGCCAGCTTGTAGAAAAACCTGACTTCAGCCAGGTTTTATCATGCTTTTCATGCTTGCGTTAATACGGTCTTCGCCCTGCCGCACTGCTCTTGCTGGCAGGGCTGACCGTATTTTGCCAGTTCTTCTACGTTGTGCACCAGGCAATAAAGCTGCCATTGCTCCGGTAAGGCCAAGCCTCAGACGAGATCAACAACCCGCACCTTGACCGCTTCCACCAGCCAGTCGGTATGGGTTCGCACCATATCTTCCGGGATCAGGTCCACCCCTTCCAGCAGCTGTGGCAGGGCCTGATATTGATAACAGTCGACCAAACCATGAATCGCTGTCAGGAAGTACAGCGTCACTCGCTGACGCTCGACGTCCGTCCGCTGTGCCAGGCCGTCAATGGCGTCCGTCAATAACATCTGGGCCTGGTGTTGCCATTCGTCCAGTAGCCGCGCCAGCTGCCGGGTGACACCTCCATCGTCGTCCCCTGTCGAACCCGGACGAATCCGTGGCGGCTGAAACATCAGTTGGTAATAACCAGCATAGTCTCTGGCGAAACAGGTCAGTTGATGGGCCAGACGATGCAGCGAATCCACTGCATCCTGGCTATCCATCAGCGCCAGTCGTGTATTCTGGAACAGCATTTCAAAACCCCGGCGACGGATATGCAGCAGCAAGGATTCCTTACTGGGGAAGTAGTTATAAATATTGCTGGCTGTCATCCCTAACTCAGCCGCCAATTTACGCATGGAGAGATAATGAAAACCGACATCGGCCATGATGGAAGCAGCACTATCCATAATGCGCTCACGTTGATGAGCGATTTCTTCCGCTGAAAATGGCTTCTTGGGCATGACGACTCCTGGTCGTTACTATAAAAAGGACGGGCGGGTTCAAGCTTATACCCGAGTACCAAACACATCAGGTTAACGACTACCAACATCAAATCAAGTCAGGCTAACTAGCGAAACGTCGTATTGGCATGCTTGGGGCCATTAATCTGACTCTGCATGGCTAGGCGGGGCAGCGATGAAACAGATGCTCCGGCAAGCATAACGACCTGACTCCGTTCTTCTATTGATACAAGGCAATTCAAGCGCTTGCCAACTTATTTATCATTCGTTCATGTAACAGTTTACTGCACTGCCTTGGGTCAGGCTGTTGGGCTGATGATGCGACAGCATGCCACACCGGTGCTTGCCAGCCAGTCACACACCCGATGACCACCCTCCCTGCAGACCGCCAGCCATCACGAGGTAACTTCAGCATGAATCACACCGTCTCCTGGGATCCCCTGCTGATCCAGCGCTACAATCGCCCGGGGCCACGCTATACCTCCTATCCGACGGCTGTGGAGTTCTTGCCGCTCGAAAACGACACTCTCGAACGTGAAGCCTATGCCAGGCGTGATCCACAGCGGCCGCTGTCCCTGTACCTGCATATCCCCTTCTGTCGTCACGTTTGCTACTACTGTGGTTGCAACAAGATTGTGACCAAGGACATGAGCCGGGCAGCCCCTTACCTCGACTATCTCAAGGCAGAAATCCGCCGTAAACATGCGCTGCTGGCCAGCGCGAATAACGGTCGCCTGGCCCCTGTCGAACAGCTGCATCTGGGCGGTGGCACGCCCACCTTTCTCAGTGATGAGCAACTGCAGGATCTGGTGACTTTCCTGCGCGACACATTCGAGTTCAGTGATGCTGAAGACGCGGACTATTCCATCGAGATCGACCCGCGCGAACTGCGCCCCGGTACCCTGACGCTGTTGCGCCAACTGGGCTTTAATCGCCTCAGTTATGGGGTGCAGGATTTACAGCCCGACGTCCAGCAAGCGGTTAACCGCCTGCAACCTGAAGCCATGATCCGGTCGGTTATGTCGGAAGCACGGGCACTGGGTTTCCGCTCCATCAATATTGATCTGATCTATGGTCTGCCACACCAAACCCGTGACAGCTTTGACCAGACGCTGGACACCATGATCGAGTTAAACCCGGATCGTTTGTCCGTGTTCAATTACGCTCATTTGCCTGAACGCTTCAAACCACAGCGTCGCATCAATGCCGACGATCTGCCCTCCGCTCAGGAAAAGCTGACCATTCTCGGGCACTGCATCCAGCGCCTGACTGCCGCTGGCTATCACTATATCGGTATGGATCACTTTGCCCGCCCGAATGACGAGCTGGCACTGGCTCAGGCCAATGGTAGCTTGCACCGCAACTTCCAGGGTTACACCACTCATGGTGACTGTGACCTGCTGGGTTTTGGTGTCTCTTCCATCAGTCAGATTGGCGATTATTACCTGCAAAACCAGGTACGTATGGATGACTACTGCGCCGCCCTCGACAACCAGCAATTGCCATCCAGCAAATGCTGCCAGGTCACCCGCGATGACCAGATCCGCCGTCGGGTTATCAGCGAATTACTCTGTCACCTGCGGGTCGACTTCAGCACCATCGACGCCGAATTCAACATTAACAGCCATGATTATCTGCTGTCTTCGCTGCAACGCCTGGAGCCCATGGTGAACGATGGTCTGGTCAGTATTAGCGCCGATGGTGTATCCATTCGTGACAAAGGCCAGCTATTGGTGCGTAATGCCTGCATGGCATTTGACGAGTATATTTACCAACATGAGCAACAACGCTTCTCCAAAGCGATCTGAATCCCGCTGGCGACAAAACTATCAGGCCAGGCCCCGGTGGCAACGCTGGGGGCTGGAACTGTTATTGATGGTGGTGGTGATGACCTTGCTCAGCCAATGGCTCGGCCGTCACCTGCTCGACCGGAATACCCCGTTCCCCGACATTTACCTGTCTGACCTGCACGGGCAACCCGTACCGTTCCCGGATACCACCCAGCCACCCCAGACCACGCTGGTGTATTTGTTTGCGCCCTGGTGCAGTGTTTGCCGAGTCAGTATGCCGACCCTGCCATGGGTCGAAAGCGACAATATTCGTATTATTGCCATCGCTCTGGATTGGCGCCAAAAGTCAGAAGTGACCGATATGGTCCAATCCGTTGGTTACGCCGGCACCACGCTGCTGGGTGATCCGGCAACGGCCAAAAAGTTGAATATTCAAGGATATCCCAGTTATTACGTTATCGATAAAAACGGCGCCGTCCGTTTTGCCGATCAAGGGCTGAGCACCTTGCCAGGCCTTTGGTTACGGACTCGTCTGGCTGACTGGTAAGCCCCTCTGGCTGATATTCCGCGCCTGCCAAGGAACTCCGGCCTCGTTACTCCTTCAAAGCCTGCATTCTGACCCATACGCCGATTCCGTCGTGCATAACGCCTCCGTTGCCTCTGTCCGACCTCTAAGGCGTCTCAATTTTGAAATATTTTTGTCATAAATTATTCACGAATGGCATGACTCCCAATACCATCACACCCCTTGGAACGAATGTCGGATATGTCACCCAAATGTCATACCCAAGCCGTAAATTTGGCCGGATTAACTCAACCATCAGGTGTCACTATGCAGCAAGCCACTGCCTCCCAGATAGCCATCAGCAGCGACTCCCCCCTCGTGGCCCGAGTTACCCAGGACCCCGCTGAAATCCGTCAGGCACTGGCGCTGCGCTACCGAGTGTTTGCCGAAGGAATGGGAGCCAATATCGATAGTGGTGAAGCGGGTATCGACCGTGACCATTTCGACGATATTTGCCTGCACCTGATTGTGAAAGATGTCAATAACGACCGGGTGGTGGGTTACAGTCGTATCCTCACCAACGAGTTGGCAGAGCAGGCGGGCGGGTTCTACTCCGCCACCGAATTTGACCTCAGCAACATCGTCAAACCCGGTTACCGTTATATGGAAATTGGCCGTACCTGTGTTGATCCTGATTTTCGCAGCGGTGCGGTGATTGGCTTGTTATGGTCAGGGATTGCCCAGTTTATGTCGGCTCACCAGATTGATTACCTGATGGGCTGTGCCAGTATCTCGCTTAACGACGGTTATGCACGTGCCATCGCCATCATAAATTACCTGCGAGACAAGCATTTCTCGGCAGCCGATGCCCGCGCCGAACCCCGCGTCCATATGCCCAGCATCGACGTTGAGATGGATGGTGCCAGGCTGGTGCCACCGCTGTTAAAGGCGTATTTGCGTATTGGTGTCAAGGTTTGTGGCGAACCCTGTCTGGATAAAGACTTTAATGTCGCCGATGCCCTGATTTTGCTGAGCCGCGACAACATCAACCAACGTTACCTGCGCCACTTCACCAAAACCGACGGTCAGAGCTGATCGCGGCTCGTCATCAAGCGGCAGACTAGCGGGGTAACGCAGCTGCCTGATGGCGGGCACGACCAGTGTTTTTGGCCTGGTACAAAGCCTTGTCAGCGACCTCAATGGCCATGGTAACCGGATCACTCATCATGGGTTGAAACCAGCCACTGCCAATACTGATACTGAGCCATGGCCCTGCGGGTGATCCTTTATTCTCCAGCCGTAAGGCAGCCACCGATGCCAGCATTCGCTGCGCAACAATCGCGACCCCTTCCGGCTCGATCAACGGCAGTACAATAGAAAATTCTTCACCACCGTAACGGGCAACCAGGTCGTGGGAACGATTGACGCTGTCGTCCAGTGCCCTGGCCACCTGACGCAAGGCCTCATCCCCTTGTACATGGCCGTATCGATCGTTAAACGCCTTGAAGGCATCCACATCCACCATCATCACCGCCAGATTACTTTGCTGTCGTTGCGCCCGACGCCACTCCGCCAGCAAAAACTCATCAAACCGCCGCCGATTGGCAATTCCGGTTAACCCATCAGTCATGGACAGGGCTTTCAGCTGCCGTATACGCTGATACTGTCGCTCCAGTACGCCCAGCCGGGCGGCTACCAGCGGTACCTGTAACGGTTGCTTGAGATAAAGTGCAGCACCAGCATCCAGCGCCATAATTTCCTGATCAACACTCGCTGCGCCTACCGCGACCACTTCCATATACCGGTACAAGGGGTCTTCGGCCCGCTGTGCCATAAAAGCAGCGAAGTCCAGTCCCGGCAGATCCATCGCCAGAATCAACAACGAGGGGTAACGCCCAAATTGCAGCAAACACGCTTCCAGCTGCGCCAGTGAGTTCAAAGACATCACATCACTGGTAGCGGGCAATACAGACGCCAGCAGGGTCTGATCAGACGGGCTGGCAGAGGCGATCAAAACAGTCAGGGATTTATTCATATTCAGAGACACCGGGGGCTGTGAATCAATACTGACAATGAGTCACCATAAAGGACAAACCAGACACACTGCGACATAAAAATAGCAGAAATGAGCACTACCGTTACTGTGCCGAATCAGAAAGCCTGATCCATCGGTTATTTTTTGAGGTCAAACCCCATCCTCATATACACTGCAAACCAATCATTGTGACCAAGGAGCAACACATGTCGCGACCAACGACTTCACGGACCTCTCTGCCTTTACTGCCACTGAGTGTACTGGCCACCACGGTGGCACTGGTACTGACGGGCTGTGACCAACCCGCTGAGCCGGCTGCACCAGAGCCAGTACAGCCGCAAGAGCAAGCACAAGAACAAACACAGCCACAAGAACCGGCACCAACACCGGAAGCACAGCCCGAGTCAGCGGCATCCGAAGCGGCGCCAGAATCCGAAATGCCAACGGTCGAAGTCGCTCCGCAAACCGTCAAGGCCGTTCAGTCACCGGCTGAGCCAGAACATACCGGCACGGTTACCTTGCCTGACTTTGCCAGCTACACCGACGTCAAACAGAAAAAAGAAGCCTTTTTTGGCTACATGCTGAAGCTGGTCAAGCACGCCAATGCCAACGTCCTCAAAGAACGTGACATCATCAAACAATGGGATGGTAACAGCGCTGCAAGCCCGGCTATCAGCGCTCTGGTTGAGAAATACCGGGTCGACGACACACTGTCGACCAGCGACCAGAAAGCCAGCCTGCTAAAACGCGTCCAGGTTATTCCACCGTCACTGGTACTGGCACAAGGGGCCAATGAGAGCGCCTGGGGCACCTCTCGTTTTGCTCGTCAGGGTAATAACTTTTTTGGCCAATGGTGTTTCTCCAAAGGCTGCGGCATTGTGCCGAGCCAGCGTAATGATGGCGCTGGTCATGAAGTGGCCAAATTTGATGATCCGCTGGAATCCGTCGAAAGCTATATCCGCAACCTGAACAGCCATCCGACCTATCAGAAATTGCGCGATTTGCGTAATACCGAAATGGCGACCCAGGGTTATCCAACCGGCATCAATCTGGCCGGTGGTCTGGAAGGCTATTCCGAACGCGGCCACGAGTACATCAAGGAAATCCGCAGCATGATCAGCTTTAACAAGATTGATCAGCTCGACCCGGATGTCCAGACCGACCTCAAGGCCAACACACAGGAAGACTGATGTGAGTGTGACTGAACGTCATTTCAGTCAACGCTATGATGCAGCTCCACTCAAGCTGGAGCTGTATCAGCGTAGCTGGCTGGGTCAATGGCAAGCCCCCCATCATGCCATGGCACTGGAAATCACCCTGGGAGGCGTATCGATTCTGTCGCCCCTGAAACTTCGCATCGGACAACACCTGCTGATCTCGCTGGGCAACCGCCACCACAGCTTGCAGCAAGTAACCGCAGAGGTGATTCAAAAATCCCCTCAAGGACGTGACTTTCTCTATGGCCTGAAATTCGATTTCAGTAGACAATCGGACAATTCACGCCAAAGTGCTGAGACCCTTCTCAAACTTATCCTGAATAACCTGACTCATTGACTGGCAATGGGTTGTTACCGGCACCGGAAGCCACTTTCCCGGCTTGACCCACACAAACCGGTAGGGTTTTATGCAGCTCGATATTGAATTCCGACTTTCCATAACGATAGCGAAAAAAGCTCATATCATATGACCGCACTTCTGACCGGACTGGCTGCCAGCCTGTTGCTGATCATCAATACCCTGTTTTGGGCACCCTTATTGATCGTCCTGGCCCTGCTGAAATTGCTGCTGCCCATTCCGGCACTGCGATCCGTGATCAGCCCCCTGATCGATGGCTGTGCCAACCGCTGGATTTCTGGCAACTCCCTTTGGATGAAACTGACCCAGGCAATGGACTGGCACATAGAACGGCCATCACAGCTCGATTCTGATGGCTGGTATTTTGTTGTCAGCAATCACCAGAGCTGGGTAGATATCCTGGTGCTACAACATTGTTTGAACGGCCGTATTCCGCTGCTCAAGTTTTTTCTCAAGCAAGAGCTGATCTGGGTACCGATTATGGGAGTCGTCTGGTGGGCCCTCGATTTTCCATTCATGAAACGCTACAGCAAGGCTTACCTGGCCCGCCATCCAGAAAAACGCGGTCAGGACCTCGAAACCACCCGCCGCTCCTGCGAAAAATTCCAGCACCTTCCCACCAGCGTGATGAATTTTCTTGAAGGCACCCGTTTTTGCCCGGACAAACAGCAACAACAACGCTCACCCTACCGCCACCTACTGCAACCTCGCGCTGGCGGCATGGCGTTTGCCATGAATATTATGGGAGACAATTTCCATTCTCTGATTGATGTCACCATTCATTATCCTGATGGCGTACCCACATTCTGGTCATTTCTCAGTGGCAAGATGCGACGCTGCCAGGTCATTATCCGCCAGATCCCCATCCCGGCCGGACTGTCCAGCGGTGACTACCAGAACGACATCGACTTCCGTAACCGCTTTCAGCAATGGGTACATGAATTGTGGCTCGACAAGGATGACACGCTGGAATACCTGTCTCATCGCCCACCAAACGCCTCTGACTAATCACCCACACCATTACCCAGGCCATCACCGGAAAGACCGGTAAAATGAACGTTTCCCATGTCTGACGGACAGACCTGGTCACGGCACGGTAGCCGAACTGCGCGTCAAAACCGCGAACAGCCATTGCCAGACAAACCCATCGGCACCTATGCTGCGGTCACCGCTACTGAATGAACAAGGAGCTTATGCAATGAATGTGTTTGAAGATGTCAGTCAATCGATCGGTAACACCCCGTTGGTACGTATTCGTACCCTGACCGATCACCCGCACGTATACGCCAAACTGGAAAGCCGCAACCCGGCCCAGTCCGTCAAATGTCGTATTGGTGCCAACATGATCTGGCAAGCCGAAAAAGACGGCACTCTGAAACCCGGTATGGAAATCGTTGAGCCAACCAGTGGTAATACCGGGATTGCACTGGCTTATGTCGGTGCTGCCCGGGGCTACAAGGTCACGCTGACCATGCCGGAAACCATGAGCATGGAACGTCGTAAAGTCATGATGGCACTGGGTGCCAATCTGGTACTGACCGAAGGTCCAAAAGGGATGCAAGGTGCCGTCGACAAGGCTGCCGAACTGCTGGCCGAAGCACCAGAAAACCGCATCATGCTGCAACAGTTCAATAACCCGGCCAACCCGGCGATTCATGAACAAACCACCGGCCCGGAAATCTGGCGTGACACTGATGGTGAAGTGGATGTTGTGGTGGCGGGTGTTGGTACTGGCGGTACCATTTCCGGTATCTCCCGCTACCTCAAAAGCCAGAAAGCCATTACCTCGGTAGCGGTGGAACCTTCGGCTTCTGCCATTATTGCCCAGAAGCTGAAAGGGGAAGACCTGACCCCTGGCCCACATAAAATCCAGGGAATTGGCGCCAACTTTATTCCAGGCAATCTGGACCTGGATATCCTCGACCGGGTTGAAGCCGTCGATAATGACGAAGCCATGGCCATGGCCCACAAACTGATGTCGGGAGAAGGGATTCTGGCCGGTATTTCCTGTGGTGCCGCCATGGTCGCGGCCTTGCGCCTGGCCGCTGAAGACGCGTTTAAAGACAAGAAAATTGTGGTAATCCTGCCTGACTCCGGTGAGCGTTATCTGACCTCGCCCCTGTTTGATGGCTTCTTCGACAAGTAAGCCGTCGTAGCAAGAGGAGCACAGCCATGGTTGCCATGGCAGCTCCTCTACTCCCGCCACACCAGCGACACCACCGACAGCGACAGCCAGTTGTTTTTCTTTGGGCCTTACAACAGACTATGGATTCCGCCATTCCGTCTTTTCAAGGATCTGAATTGTGACACCTGTTTCTTCTCCAACTCTACTGATCGCCATCGCGGCTCTGACTGCGACTCCTGCCGTGCTCGCCGATGACCTGTCCTTCGGTCTCGGGTTGGGAACCCCATACGGAGGCAGTCTGGGAACAAATCTCTCCTATCAGCTCCACGACCATATCGATACATTGGCGGCTCTGGGTCTTAACCAGGATGGAGCAGGATGGGAAGTCGGGGCACGCGTCTATCCTTCCACGGCTTTTTCGAATCATCGTGACTGGCGTCTGACTGTGCTCTACGGTACCAATACGGTGCTGGAGATCAGTACCTGCAATGGCTACTACTGCAAAAGCGATTATGAATCCTTTAATGGCCTGACGCTGGGTATCGGCTGGGGTACCCGCGCCGGTTATCAGGGCTGGGGCATAGACTTGTTGTATATCACCAGCAGCGCCGCTGATGACCGGATTGATGAACTGCAGAATAGAGGGTATTACCTCGACGATACGCCTCGCATCGACCTGTCTTCGGGCTATCAGTGGGATTTTTGATTACTGGCTGCGTTATTTGGAAATCACGCTCTCGATCCGGAACATGATCACCGGCGTGGTTTCGTAATCCTTGTCCCGCTCCCACACCAGTTCCGGAGCCAGTTCGGCAAAGACCCAGTCCTGATAAATCTGGCGGCGATACCGGACACTGACGCTGTAATTATAGAAACTGGCGCTGGCTTCTGTATCACCACTGGCACCGGCAACGTAACCCAGCGCGGCACGCTGGCTGAGTTCGTGATACAAGCCACCACTGTAAGACAGCTTGAAGTAATCATCGTTAAGCAAATAACTGGCTTTGGCATTCACCCGAAACAATTTTTCGATATTGAGTGGGTAGTTCATCTGTACGCTGGTGTATTCGCCCCAGCCTTCGCTGGCAAAATACGAAAAGTTCTGGGTCGCTTTCATTTCCCATTCAGCAAAGTAGCTGTAACGCCTGGCCCGGAGACGGACAAACGGGTCCGGGGGTAATCCCCAGCGGATACCGGCATCAATATTGGTTTTCCAGCGCTCGCTCTCCTGCAGAATAAACCGCAAGGCGGCCGAATAATTATTGTTTTCGATACTTTCCAGCGGGTCCGCTTCCCGCGCTTCTTCTTCTTCCGATTCCAGCAACAGGTTCAGCCGTTCACTGATGTGTGGCAGCTCCAGATTGACACTGATACCAAATTTGTAATCCACCGGATCGCCCAGCTCCCGGCGAGTATAAAGCGACAGTTTGGCCCGGCTGCCCTTGACGTCATCGTCAAAAATATCTTCACTGAAAAAGGTATCAACAAAAAAGCTGTCCAGACCGCCCGACAAATTGTCCAGATGGTTGGCCAGCCATTCCCGTGAGCGCTCCACCATCTCCCCTGAAATCAGGGTTTCTGACTCATAAGAGGGCTCGACGGTATCCGTTTCTTCCACCTGCAAGGTTTCCTGGCCAGCGTGGAGATAAGGTTCCGTTGTAAGTGCCTGCGCCGGTACAAGCTGCAGGCTGAGAGCGGCAATGGTAATACTCCCGGCCCAGCTGGCCCGGTCAGACCGGGTCATGATGAATAAGCACCTCGGCACGGGGGAAACGCGCCAGAATCGCCGCCTCGACCTGATCACCAATGGCATGGGCACGGTTCAGTGTCTGGTCGCCATCCATATCCAGATGAAATTGGATAAACTGCACGGCACCGGCCTGACGGGTTTTCATATCATGAAAACCACGCACGCCATCAACGCCCTTGATCAACTGATGCAACTCCGTCTCTTCTGCTTCTGGCATGGCCTGATCCATCAGCACCACCAGCGCCTCCTGGATGATTTCATACACACTGCGCACCAGTACCAGCGCAATCACCAGCGCAATCACCGGGTCGAGCCAATACTGGCCAAACCAGGCCCCAAGCAGCGCAACCACGACCGCCAGACTGGTGAGAATATCGCCGTAATAATGAGCGGAATCCGCTTTTACTGCGAGCGAGCCGGTCTTGCGGACGACCCAGCGTTGATACAGCACCAGCGCCGTGGTCAGTGCGGTCGAAAACAACATCACGCCGATGCTTTCACCCAACGCCTTGAGCGGCTGAGGGTCCAGCAGACGATCGGTGACGTGCAGCAATAACGCGACCACCGACCCCAGAATAAAGGCCGACTGCACCAGTGCTGCCAGACCTTCGGCCTTGCTGTGACCAAAGGGATGCTCATCATCCGCAGGCATCAGGGCATAACGGATGGCAAAAAAATTCACCACAGAAGCGGCGATATCCATCAGGGAGTCCAGCAGCGACGACAGCACACTGGTCGAGTCACTGACGCTCCAGGCACCGAGTTTGGCCACCAGCAGTATCACCGCTGTGGCAATGGAGGCCATGGCCGCACGTCGGATCAGTATGGCATCGGGTTGTAGAGACATAAGTACCAGCCTTTAACATGATCGGCTGATTATGCCAGAGAAGCAGGCCCGGTCGAGGCCTGCTCGCAAATTAGCCACTCAGGCACATGGCCGGTCAGCTGGGCTGTGACGGTCCATCGCCGGCGCCAATATCCAGAATAACCCGATGACCATCCGCTTCGGCATGGTTGTGATAGTCCCAGTTCAATCGCTTCGTCAATTGCCGGGTCAGCTGCAATCCCAGCCCGAAGCCCTGGTCATATTGACCGCTGTCAGCGGCATTCTGGCTGGCGAGCAAGGTATTTTCGCCCGGCATTGTGCTGTCGTAGTTATTCACCACAATCCGGCTGCCTTGCTGATAAATTTCCACGCGGCCTTCCCAGGTGTGCTGGAAGGCATTGCGAATAATATTCCCCAGCACAATCCGCAGCGGAGTTTCCGGCAGACGGGTCTGCCAGTCGGTATCGGTTTCCACCACCAGTTCGATCGTTTTGTTGTTCAGCAAAAAGGTCAGCTCATCCACCAGTTGCAGCAACAGGTCGCTAGGCGCAATCTGTCGCACCGGCAAACTGGCGATATCATCCCGGCTCAGCCACAACAGGGTTTCGGTCAACTGGGCCATGGTGATACCCGCCCGTTCCAGCCGCGCCACCGTGGCCAGCACCCGCGTGTCGTCCAGCGGCGTGTGGCGTTCCGTCAGTCGTCGCAACAGCTCGGTGTTATTACGCACCACGGCAATCGGTGTGCGTAATTCATGGCTGGCATGGCGTAAAAACGCCTGTTCGCGATTCAGCGTCTGCTGCACGCTGGTCAAACTGCCATGCATCAGGCTGGCCAGTTCATTCAGCTCCGAATAACCAAAATCCGGCACCGGTTGTGCCAGCTCGCTGGCATCCAGCTCTCGTGTCCAGTCCAGCAAACGCCCTGCCGGACGCGATAAAAAACGGAACAATAACACTGCGATCGTCACGATCAGCACCAGGGTTGACCCCAGAATCCAATGCAGACGCCGACGGCTGCTGTCAATCTGGGTGCTGACCAGTTCCGACCGGGTGGAGTGTTCCAGGGTTCGGCTGATGTACCAGTCCCGCCCGTCATTTTCCCGGCCCAGCCGATAACGCATCACAAAGTGCATATTGGGGTGCTCGTCACCCTGTTCGGCAATACGGCGCTTGTACAGTACACCCGCCGTCTTGGGTGCCTGTTCAAATACCCGCTGTATCACCGCGGGCTGTTGTGCCCAGTCCGGCGCAATATAAAAATCGGCGTATTCGCCAGCATCAGGAGGATGGGTAGCAGAGGTCAGTTTCTTTAGCGTGTGTTCCATATCCTGCACCATCACCACATCCATGCCGCGGATCATATACTGCACACTGAGCATCGAATAACCCACCGTCAGCAGTAGCCCCAGTAGCAGGAAGGCCAGAATCAACAACCACTTCAGACTGATACGCATCAGGACGATGGCTCGTTACTGACATCCGGCACGCGCAGCGCAATCCCCTGCCCCGCCAGGGTATGCATCAGGTTCACGTCGGCCTGACCATCCACAGACTTGCGCAGATTAAACAGATGTACTTTAAGACTGTTGCTGTCCGGGGCTTCGTCGCCCCAGACCGCTTGTGCCAGTTGACGCCGGCTGACCACCGCAGGAGAGGCCCGCAACAGGGTTTCCAGCAAGATCCAGCCAGTGGGCGACAGATGAATTTCGCGTTCTCCCCGTGTCACCACACGACTGCTCAGATCCATCACCAAATCACCACAATCCAGCCGCATCACCTGGCCACTACGACGGCGAGCCAATGCCTTTACCCGCATCACCAGCTCGCTCATTTCAAACGGCTTGACCAGATAGTCGTCGGTGCCAGCCTGAAAGCCATCCCGCTTATCGGTGAGCTGGTCACGGGCCGTCAACATTAGGATCGGCGTATCGTTGCCCAACTGCCGTAATCGCTGGCAAATACTGATGCCATCCAGCCGGGGCAGGTTCAGATCCAGCAGCAGCACGCGATACTCATTGTCTGCCATCAGCGTCAGCCCGGCCACACCATTGCTGGCGTGATCGCACTGGATATCTTCCAGCAACAGGTAATCAACCAGAGTGGCCGCCAGGTCGAGATCATCCTCGACCAGTAACACGCTCAGCACGGCTTGTCTCCTGTGGTAGGGGCAGCATCCTTATCGTCAGACGGCCATCCGAGCCGTTGCCGCAAGGCCGCCAGCAGATCAATCACATCATGCTGCACCGCCAACAAGGCTGGAATCAGAATCAGCGTAATCACGGTAGCAAACAAAATACCGTAACCCAACGACACCGCCGCCGGAATCAAGAACTGCGCCTGACGGTCGGTTTCCCCTAACAACGGCGCCAGACCCGCAAAGGTCGTCACCGAGGTGAGCAATACCGCCCGCAAACGATCCCGGCAGGCCAGACTGATCGCGCTGTTGAAATGCGCCGCATCCGGCTTCAGCTCATTAAAGCGGGACACCAGCAACAGGCTGTCATTCACCACGACCCCACTCAGGGCGATAATGCCAAAAAACGACTGAATGGTGAGCGACAGGCCGGTCATCCAGTGCCCCAGAATCGCTCCCATAATGCCAAATGGAATCGCCACCATAATAATCAGCGGCTGAAAATACGACTGCAGCGGCACGGCCAGCAAAATGTAAATCACCAGCATGGCCACAATAAACAGCGCCGTCATGCTCGACTGGGTGGTGGCCTGCTCTTCTGCCTCACCGGCAAAATGTATATCCAGCCCCGGATACTGTTTTTCCAGCTGTGGGGCAACATCACGCTTCAGCAAGCTGACCAGCTCCGTCGCCGACAGAATATCCTTGTCGACATCAGCGGTCAGGTAGACCGCCCGCTTGCCATCAATACGCGTAATGGTATCGCGGGAATAGCCATAGCTAATGGTCGCCACAGCCGCCAGCGGTACCACGGTGCCATCGTCCGTCCGTACCCGGGCACTCAGTACATCGGCTGGATTCTGACGATCCGTCAACGGATAACGTACCGTCACTTCAATTTCATCACTGCCACGCTGGTAACGTTGCACCACCTGGCCACTGAAAGCCTGCAGTATCTGCTGCGCCAGCATCGAGGTGGTCAGGCCCAGAGCCTCACCCTGGGCATTCAGCGACAGGCTGACTTGTGGCTGGGTCGGGTCCAGATTGTCTTCGACGCCACTGACACCGGGAATCGCCGCCAGACTGGTACGAAACGCAACACCGGCCCCTTCCAGCACATCATCGGCACTGGCGCGCAATTCCACCCGCAATGCGGATATCGACTCGCGACGGCTTTGGATACGCAGGGTTTTGACCCCTTCCGGCATCCCGGCCAAGGCCTTCCATTGACGAGTAAACTCGGTGATCCGGTACGGCGCATCGGCAGCCAGTTCAATCGTCAGGGAGCCGGACTGGTCAGCACTGGACATCACTTGCAGATTGGCAATCCCGCCGCCCCCCAGCCGCTGGTCAATCTCATAAGCCTGCTGCTCCAGCGTCAGCAAATGGCTGTGGGTCAGGCCGTAGCTGGCATCCTGCTCCATCGACAGCGAGGCCCGCACGGTATCGCCTTCCACATCCGGGAAAAAGCTGACCCGCACCGCTCCGGTAAACGGCATCCCCACCACCAGCACAAACAAGGCCGCAAATACCACCAGTACGGCATAACGCTGCGCCAGCGCGGTATCAATCAATGGGCGATACAGGCGCTCGCTAAACCACTGCAACCCGGAGTCACAGCCGTGCTGAACCCGGCCCCAGGCGCGAGCCAACAGATGACGGCGTGGCCGTTTGTGGGTATTCAGATGCGCCAAATGCGCTGGCAAGATCAGCTTCGACTCCACCAGCGACAGCAACAGACAGATGGTGACGACGCCGGCAAACTGGCTGTACACCTGCCCCAGGCGACCTTCGATATGGGATAACGAATAAAATGCCGCCACCGTGGTAAATACCCCGAACATGGTCGGAATAGCCACTCGCATGGTACCGGCGATGGTATTTTTCATGGTATCGCCGTGCCGACTTCGCTCGGTATAGACACTTTCCCCCACCACCACCGCATCATCGACCACGATCCCCAGTGCCATGATAAAACCGAAGGTGGTAAACGAATTCAGCGACATCCCGGCCCAGCCATCACCCATAAAGTACATGGTGCCGAAGAAAATAAACGGCAGCCCCATGGCAACCCAAAAGGCAACACTGACGTTCAAAAACAGCGCCAGCAGTACAAACACCATCAACACACCAGTCACGGCGTTTTTGACCAGCAAGGCCAACCGGCTGTTGATCGATTCACTGCGGTCATACCAGGTTTCCAACTGCACCGAGTCTGGAATGCGGCCACTTTGCTGCCACTCTTCCACCACCGCACGGGCGGCGATCACCGAGTCGGAAATATCATCCTGACCCGTCGTAATCACCTGCAAGGCAATACTGTTCTGCCCCTGAAAGCGCGATAACACCACCGTGTCTTCATCATAGGTATCCCGTACCCGAGCCACATCGCCCAATAACAGCTGACGACCACTGTCGAGGCTGATCAGCGGCAATTGCTCAAAATCGGTAACATCGTAAGCCTGCTCCGAGGCTTGTAATTGCAAATACAGGTTCTTGCTTTTTAATACGGCGGTCATGCTGGTGGCCGAGCCGGAATTGACCGCATCTTCCACATCCGACAAGCTCAAGCCATAGGCTTGCAAGCGCCCCTCATCGATTTCGATCACCATTTGCGGATCACGCCAACCCGACTTCGACACACTGCTGATCTCAGTACGCGCCAACAAATCGGATTTCAGTTCGGTACCCAGTTGCTGCAAGGTGTGGCGATCCACATCCCCATAAAATTGCAGCCAGAGCGCATGTTCTTCCCGCTGCGCCTTGGCAATCACCGGATTTTTGGCATCGGCCGGAAAAGTCGAAATACTGTCGACCTCGGCACGCACATCCCGCAACAGGGTATCCAGGTCGTAATCGGATTTACGCTCAACGGTCACGCTGACGCTGCTGCCGGTGGACGTTGAGGTAACGCTATCGATACCGATCACGCCTTCCAGTGCTTCTTCGATCTTGATCGCAACCCCTTCCTCAGACTGTACCGCCGAACCACTGCTGTAGCTCACGGACACAGTGACTTCATTCGGTTCCAGACTGGGGAACGCCTCCTTGCGCAGCTCAGTGACCTGCAACACCCCGAGAATAATCACCAACCCCAGCAACAAGTTGGCCGCCACCGGATTACAGGCAAACCAGCCGATAATCCCTCCTGACGATGGCTTGCTGAGGTTACTCATACGTTGTTTCCTCGGTCTGGGCGTCGACAATTCCGGTCTTGCCCAGCGTCAACACAACCGGCTTGACCAGGCTTTTTTCGACATAACTCGACAGGGGTTGCACCACCACCTTATGCGTTCCACTCAACCCTTCCGGCACAGAGGTATAAATAAAGTTGGCATCGCTGAACAGGGTATCCGCGACGTATTTTTCCAACAGATCGCGGTCATTCACCAGCCAGATTTCGCCACGCTGGCTCAAGGCCGAAGCCGGTAATTTCCATAACTGATCAACCGATTTACCCAGTAGCGAGACCTTCACAAACAATCCGGGTTGTAACATCGGTTGTTGATCCAGAGGCTTTTCTACTGCCACAATCAAGGCGCGCTGACGCGTCTCTTCGTCCATATGCTGCTCGGCCCGCAGCACCACTCCTTGCCACTGCCCATCGGACTCCACCGACGTCAGCGTTACCGGCCATTGGCCATCCAGCAACGTCTCTATACCAGGCAGCATGGCCCATTCCTGTTCCGACAAGGCCACCGACACCTCAACCCGGTCGGTACTGTACAAGGTCGCAATATCACCACCGGCACTGACGTATTCTCCCGGGCTGACCAGACGCTCAACAACCAGGGCATCAAACGGGGCTGTGATTCGAGTCCAGGACAGTTGTTTGCGCGCTGAGCGTAATGCCGCCTCGGCGTTTTTTAACGCAGCTTCCGCGGCGGCCAGTTGTGGCTCACGCAGCAACAAGGGTGAGTCCGGTTCACCAGACAGGCCAGCAGCTTGCCATTCATCCAGTGCCTGCTCGACTTCGCGCTGCTCTTCCAGCAACGCCAGCCGGGCATCGGCAACGTCCTGTTCTGCTTCCGCCACCTCAGCCTGATAGCTGCTGTTTTCCAGAGTCGCCAACACCGCCCCCTGAGCGACCCGGCGGCCACTGTCGAACAGATCCGTTATACGCTCAATATTACCGGCGACCCGGGCAGTCAGGCTTAACTGAAAATGTGCCTCGGCAGATCCATAACCCGATAACTCCGCCTGATACGCAGCGGCAGTCACCTCCACCACTCGAACAGACGCGGCCACCACGGCTTCTTCAGCAGGCCGACCACCCGCCCCGCCTTGCTGGCCGCCAGCTGCCGGAGCACCCCCTTTCCCGGCAGCCTGTCCGGGCATTGGGCGGCTATTTTGCTGCGCCATCTGGTATTGGTTCCAGGCCACAACAGCAGCTAAAAAGACGACAGCAAGGCCGAGCCAGATCAGTTTGCGCCAGCCAGTGTGAGTCGAAATGGACGGGTTAGCGCTCATATCAGAGGGTCTCCGCAGATAAGTCAGATGAAGATGCAGGTAAGGATTCGGATACCGCTTGGGCAGGTGATGCGGTGAGGTTCTCCAGGGTTACGGTACCCGGTAATCCCAGTGCCAAACCCAGCGTAATGCGGTTGCTCAAGCGTTGATAAGTCAATGTATTCAGAGTGTCTTCCAGGCTGTAACGGGACTGTTGTACCGATAACAGATCGAGCATATCCACCAGGCCGGAGCGATAGCGCCGCACGTAACGTGTTTCATTGGTGCGGGCGCTCTCTAACGCACGTTGAATCGCCTCTTGCTGCCGCGCCAGGGTAGCCTCCTGATCGAGAGCATTCTCGACCTCTACGACCGCTGTCAGTAGCGTTTCACGGTAGGACTGGGCCGCCACCGCAGCATTCAATTCAGCGGTACGAGCCGCCGCTTTTAACTCCCCACCCCGAAACAAAGGCGCGGTAAGCTGTCCCAGCAGACTCCAGACCGGATCTGTCAACAAAGAAGAGGACGGCGACGTCGCGGTATCCGACAGAGCCGCAGAAATGCTCAGGGAAGGCAACATATCCTTATAGGCAACCTGGGTACGCAAATCGGCGGCTTGCAGCGCCTGCCAGGCAGCCTGCAAATCCGGCCGACGCGCCAGCGTCTGCTCCGGCAGCTCCACCAGTGGCAATAACACCGCAGGATAATCTGCCGGAATCGGTACTTCCGCGTCATCCTCGGCGGTATCCGTTACACGTCCCAGCAAGGTGCGCAGACTGCGTTTGGCCGCCGCTAACTGGTAGTAGTTATCCGCCTGGGTCGACTCGGCACTGGCCAATGAGGAACGGGCACTGTCGAGGTCATCCAGATCGCCCACCCCCCGACGATAACGCTGGATAATGGCGTCTTCATTTTTGCGCAGCGAATCCAGCAATAACGCCTGCACCTGAATGGCGTTGTTCAGCTGGATCAGTTGCAACCAGGACGACATCACCTCCGCCACCTGTGTGTCTCGGGCCGACTGGTATAACGCCAGCTGCTCGGCCACATCCGCCGCCGCCGCCGAGCTGCTATCGGCAAGCCTGGCCCATAAATCCAGCTCCCAGCTGACCGATAGCTCAGTGGTAAAGCTGTTGCCATCGTCTTCGCTACGACTGCCAGACAAGGACAGATCGGCTTCCGGTAACTGATTGGCTTCCACACCAAGCTGGCTGCTACGCAAAACCTGCAACGTCAGCCAGGTTTGCTGCAATCCGGGATTGGCGGCCAGGCTTTGTTTGACCAGTTGGGTTAACTGCTCATCTGGCAGTAGCGCCAGCAGACTGTTGGACTCGACCGCTTCCTCCCCTGCCACAGAAGTCACGGGAGTGGCTTGCCACTGCTGAACGCTGGCCTGTTCATCCATCAAGGTTTGCTGTACCGCTTGCTGCTCGCCAGACAAACTGGCACACCCCGCCAGTAACATGACAGGTAGCAGCCGGGCTGTTCGTGGAATCAGGGGCAACGGGAATGCCGGAAAAGGCATAAAAGATACTCCGCGGGAATCTGGTCGGCCATGCTAGAGCAGCCAAGGTTAAGGTGGGGTTAAGAGAAGGTTAAGAGCAAATCCAGCGCGATTCAATCAGCGGCGGACTGGAGGTAAGCTGTGGAGGTGAGAGTCGCCTTATCAAGTGTCCGGGGTTATTGAACTACTACATTTGGGGCGCAGCGTAGGCGTGTCCGACAACAGCCGCTTGTTATATCAGCTCTCTGGTAGCTCAAGTTGTCTCTCACTTCTCCAAACTCGAATGAGCACAACGTCGGTTTCTTGTCTCAGGTAGACAACTCGAAATGGCGAATGGATTAACTCTCGAATATGGTTCAAACCAAACTCGGGGACAATCCGGCCAGCATCAGGGTGTCGCACAGCATTTCAGCTTGCTCCAGAATGGCGGTCACATACCCATCACCGATATGCGGCACGCTCTCTTCGATGTAGTGTTCTTGAATAGCTTGCAAATCCTCAAGAGCAGACTGTGCGACGCGCAGTTCCATTTAGTTAATGCCTAGGGTTTTCTTCGCATCAGCTAGAGAAACAGTATTGCCCTCGCGAACATCCATGAGACCCTGTGCCACCGCTTTAACGAATCGGAGTTCCTCAGCAGTTTTCTCAAACTCCTCAAGCCCTTGAACAACAGCTACTCCACGACCTCGGCTCGTAAGCAAGATTGGGCGGTGTGTACTCTGAGCTCGGCTAACCACCTTTCCAGGGTTAATCTTTAGGTCTGAGAGAGGGACAACGTCTTCTGAAAACTTTACTTGCATGATGCATACTCCAAAGTGGCACAGCCGTCATTAATAGCACCAGTTAACCGGTGCGGTAAAGAAAATGTAACGCCGAAGCGCACCGGTGACTTTGATGTCGCGATGCGGAGACAAAGGCACTCGAGTGACGCGCCTGGTTAGCTGTTTCCAAGCATGTAAGCCCGGAGCTGCCGCTCCTCTCGCATGACATAGAGGATGAGAACACGCTTCCCATCCTCACGATAGAAAATGCGACACGGTTGAACCACTAACTCCCTGTATACCGAATTAGGTAGCTCGGGAGGAATCCGCCCGGATTGGGGATAATTCTCCAAACGCTCGGTCTTGTCGAAAATTTTTTGGACCAGATGACTTGCTGCAGCATGATTATCCAGAGCGATGTACTCAGCAATGGCATCCAATTCTTGAAGGGCGGGCTCTGTCCAGATTACTTCAGCCATTTACTCATTTTCTCCCTGGCCTCACTTTGGCTGTACGTTCTTCCCTCAAGTACCGCACGCTCTCCCCGCGAGAGCCCCTCAAGCAGCTCAAGTCGGCGCTGCATAAACTCGTAATCTTGCACATCAACAAGGTATGCGGATGGCTGACCGTGCTCAGTGATCAGTACCGGCTCTTTGGACAAGTGCAAATCTGCCAGAATCTTTGTGGCTTGGCGCTTGAGGTTCGTAACAAGTTCAACCTTCATGGACTCACCCTGAATCAGACCAATAGTGACACTATAGTATCACTATTCGGCGGCGCAATAACAGCCAACGCCTAGCTCAGCGGTGAGTTAAAGTGGCGTGACTTTTGGAACAAAAGGCATGACACTTTGACGAGTCCGAGGCAGCTGCTTGTTGCAACTTGCCTCACTTGTAGTGCATTACTACAATTAGATTTATTTTGCACAAACAGGTGGCCCCATGGGTACAGCCAGCATTAAACTAGACCAAGAACTTATTGAAAAAGCTACAATTATGGCCAAAGCCTTACACCGTACTACGCCCAAGCAAATTGAGCACTGGGCTAAAATCGGTAAAATGATGGAAGACAACCCAGACTTACCTTATGAATTTGTAAGACAGGCAATTATTTCTAAAGCTGAAAAAGACGCAGGAAAATTAGAGAACTACCCTCCCCCAAAGTGGAACAGCTATCACGAATAGCGCCAGTTAACAGGTGTGGTCAAGAAAATGTAACGTCTCAAACACCAGCGGAGCGCAGCGATGTCCGAGTGCTTTGACTTGTTATACGCATTTGATATTCGTGCATGCTAATCCAGAATATTTCAATTATTTGAATGCATCTTTTCTAAATGTCCTAGCTTTATCTTTATAACGTGGGTCAATGCTACCCATAAACGTCATTCTACCTAAAACACGATTTGTTAGTTTTTTATCTTTTACGGAACTCTCCAGCCATTCTGAAAGCTCACCTCGCAGCTGTTTCAGGTGCTTATTTCTTGGAGTAATTTCATTTCCCTTAACAGCTGCGCCTGTAATCAGCTTGACTTTATTGGCACAGTAAAAGCGAGTCTTTGATGGGTGTATTTTATGGCCATATATTTTAGCTATTGCTTCAAGTCGCCCAATAAAGCTCTTCTGTAACATCGCGCCAGAAAAAGTTAAATCGTCAACATAGATTGTCATTTTCGCGCCACATTCATCTGCAGTAGACTCGATCTCGTCAAACATTTTCTTGTTGGCGAAGTAAGCGAGCGGCATACTTATTCTGCTGCCCGTAGGAACGTGGTCATCATAGGTCAGAATTTTAGATAAGAGATCTGCAACATCAGGAGAACACTGCATAGTGTTAAAAAAGAAATCGAATACACTTTGCCGCGTAGTTGAAGGGAAAAAGCTTTTAATATCGGCTGTAATTACCCTCTTACCCAGACCGAGGTGCGAACGAGCATTAGTAATATTTGACTTGCCTTTTTTTCCTGAATGCAATCCATCAATGGTCTCTATCCGGCACAGCAAGCTAGCAACTCTAGAGTGAATTCTATCCAATTTGGGTAAAGGCTCTTGGATAAGCCGATGCTTGCCGTTTTTGGTTTGAGTAAAGCAGTGATAATTATCACTCCCTACAAGAGACTTAAGCTCTTGGGGAGTGGAAGATAATAGATTGGCTAGACGTTTTTTGCTGGATAGCTTGTAGAAAACTGAATCTTGAATGGGGTAGGACTTTTTCTTTGTGATGATTCTTGGCTTACGCCGTTTTTGCTTCATTTTTTAATACAACCCATTCCATGATATTTAAAATCTTATCAGCTACGACACTTCTATATTTTTCTGGAATGGTATCTGCCTTTTCAAGATTTTCAGAGAAAAAAACCAATGACGATACAGGCACATCGAAGAGTTCTGAATATTTTTCAAGCAGATCATACCCAACAGATTTCTTTCCAGATTCAATTTCACTAAGATAAGACTTGGACATATCCAGCTTTAAAGCCAATTCTGCTTGCGTTAAACCATGAAACTGGCGAATCGTTTTTAATGCTCGATTAATCATAACAACCTCTGATAAAAAATCAGGGGACCGCCTAAGCAGAGTCACCCTCATCGAAGAAAAACTTCAGTATCTTCCAAACCATGACACCAATCTTCATTAACAACTTGATCAGCGCCCAAGTTTTGCTGCGGATTTTCTCCTCCGGTTTCCGCTCCTTAAGCGATTGCCAGACAACGTTAAAAATTACTTTCATAAAGCTTATGCTCCTTTAGCACCCAACACCCGGAACTGGGTGCTGGATCACCATTGCCAAAGGAACTTGGGAGTGACCGGCAATAAACCCCTGTTTTCACGTCGAGGTATCACCACACGACGTAGACGCGCACTTGGGCTAGATGAATCGATGTAGCTTGACCCATGCAGCATGAGCGGCGCAAAAGGTAGAGACAACGTCTCCGCGAGTGGTAGCCCACTCAAGTAACTGGTGATTGGCTCCCTTATTTAACGCTAGGGAAGGATAACAATGAGTTCGCTATTAGTCAACAAAAAATCGCTATTTGCGAACAATACCGCTATTGGAGGGTTTACTCATCCGGTGGGCTGAAGGAGATAAAGGGTTGGTTTTGGGGGAATTGCCGCATCGAGAGGCGGATAACGAGTCTGTAGAAAAACCTTGTAGTGGTCTACGAATCCCGGACACGGTGTTAAGTTTTTCTTCTGCTGCGAGAGAGCTGATACCACTATTCGCCGTATATGGCCGCTGCAGGTTGTAATAGCCCATAAAAAAGCCCGCATAGTATGCGGGCAAGCAAGTGGTTGATCGCCGAGCAACCAGTGAACGTCAGCGTCCCAGTTTTTTTACCGAGACACCGCCAATACCAAAATGCTGTTTGGGCATTTCGCTAATCAATACCCGCACACTCTCTCGCGGTGCATCCAACGCCCGAACCGCCGCTTCGGTCAGTTCAACAATCAATTGTTCTTTCATCTCATCCGGGCGACCTTCGATAATACTGACTTGAATAATCGGCATAATGATTCCTTCGTTGTGGCGGTATTGTCGGCATCAACAAGTACGTTGTCTTGTTGGTGCCGTTTTGGGTTTTACAGTTTGATGCAGATGTTTTTCAGTTCGGTATAAAACTCCAGACCGTGAACGCCGCCTTCCCGTCCAATACCTGACTGTTTGGCACCACCAAAGGCGGTACGCAAGTCACGCAGGAACCAGGAGTTGACCCAGACGATACCGGCTTCCATCTGTTCTGCTACCCGGATGGCTTGCGAGGTATTTTCAGTCCAGATCGCGGCGGCCAGGCCGTATACGGTATCGTTAGCCAGTTCGATCACTTCTTCTTCGGTATCGAAGGGGCGGATATGGCAGCAAGGGCCAAAAATTTCTTCACGTACCACTCGGGCATCGTCTGGCAAGCCAGTCCAGATGGTCGGTTCAATCCAGGCACCGTCGTTCATTGCTGCGCCCATATCCGGGATACCGCCACCAATTTCTACGGTCGCGCCTTCTTCCTTGGCCAGGTTGTAGTAGTAAGCAACCTTGTCGCGGTGTTCCAGGCTAACCAGCGGGCCGAAGTTGGCTTGCTTGTCTTCCGGGCGACCCAGCTTGAGTTTGGCGACTTCTTCTTTCATACGGGTCAGGAACTGGTCATACACTGACCGTTCGACGTACACCCGTTCGGTGCCCAGGCACACCTGACCGCAGTTGACGAAGGCGGAACGCATGGTGCCTTCGACGGCTTTTTCGATATCACAATCGGCAAAAACGATACCGGCATTTTTGCCGCCACATTCCAGCGAGATATTACGCAGGCCACAGGCGGCGGCTTTCATAATGATTTCGCCGGTGCGGGTTTCGCCGGTAAAGGTAATGGCATCAACCAGCGGATGGGTGGTGAGGAATTCACCCGCGGAGTTTGGCCCCAGGCCATGAACCACGTTAAAGACACCGGCAGGAACGCCACATTCGTTCATGACTTCACCCAGCAAGGTGGTGGTGGCCGGGGTTTCTTCTGATGGTTTGACCACCACGGTATTACCGCACGCCAGTGCCGGGCCTACTTTCCAGGTCATCAGCAATAAGGGCAGGTTCCAGGGGGAGATAACGGCAATCACGCCCTTGGGGGTACGGTGGCCCATATTGATGGCGCCTTTGCCATCAGGGGTATCCAGATGAAAATTTTCGGTCGGATGGTTGGCCAGGGTTTCGGAGAAGGCCTTGAAGTTGGCGGCTCCTCGCGGAATGTCGATATGGCTGGCAATGCTGTGGGGCTTGCCAGTATCCAGACATTCGGCTTGCAGGAATTCATCAAAGCGTTCGTTGATGCGATCGGCTACCTTGTTCAGCATCTCGATACGTTGTGCCTGGGTGTATTTGCCCCATGGCCCCTTGAGTGCTTTTTTGGCCGCTTTAACGGCGGCGTCTACTTCTTCTTTTCCGGCTTCGTGCACCAGGCCAATCAGGCTGTTATCAACCGGATTACGATTTTCAAATGTCCGGTTGCTCAGAGATGCAACATATTCACCATTAATAAAGTGTCGAAACTCTTTCATATATCACCTGTTTGATCATGTATTTGCGCAGCAAGCAGCGTCATTACGCCGTTCAGAATCACGGTTTATTGTTATTGGGTTGCTGTGCCAGCCGTGGATTTCCATAGCTTCAGTATATGGCTGGCCCATGGGGTTAAAACCGGTATTTTCGAGAGTTGATCATCCCGATTACGGGATTCAGTGCGGATGGCAGCATGCTGTTAGCCCGGCCTGCAGGCCCTTTCCTTCTCTTTCCTTTCCTTCAATCACCTCTCTGACCGGCGCTTTCCCAGCCATGAGAACCAGAAACCGGCACCATCCGTGAAAACCAGCAGCACCGGCCAGGGAGCCGGTCGGCGAGGGATAACACAATTACCTTCGCCCCGGGGGATTACCCTGCAGGGCGTAGATTGACGGCATGCTGGGCTGCCTTGGCGATAATAAAATCAATAAAGGCGCGGGTTTTGACCGGCATGTTCTGACGATGAGGAAAGACGATATTCACTTCGCGGTCTTCCATGCGCCAGTCTGGCAATAACTGGATCAGGTCGCCGTTTTCCAGCCCTTCGCGGGCGATATAACAAGGCAAACAGGCCGCTCCGACGCCTTCCAGCACCGCATCCAGGGCAAACTGGATTTCATCGGTACGCAGGGTGGGTTTCGGGACAAAGGTTTCGGCTTCACCAGCGGCATTAAAGAAGCGCCAGACCGGGTTACGCTTGAGCGCTACCAGTGGCATCCGTGACAATGCCTGTGGCCGTTGCGGGCTGTCGAATTGCGCCATAAAGGCGGGCGTTGCGCAGATCAGGTTGCTGGAACGGAACAGCGACCGGGATACCCATTCGTTCAGTGTCACATTGCCCATGCGGAAGGCGATATCAATGCTGTTTTTAACCAGGTCGACATTCTCGTTACTGAGGAACATTTCCACGGTAATACGGGGGTTTTCTTTCATAAAATCGAATACCCACTGTTTGACGTAATAATGTCCGAGACTGACTGGTGCGGTGATTTTGATATCACCCGACATCGAGGACAGTTCGCTATTAACGTTTTCCAGTCGGGTTTCCAGGTCTTGTACGGTATCCACAACACTCTGATAAAAACGCTGGCCGGATTCTGTCAGACCAAAGGTTTTGGCGCTGCGATGGATCAGTTTGTAACCCAGTTCGGCTTCAAACGACTGGATACGACGACTCAGTGTGGAGGTAGGAACATTCAAATAACGCGACGCGGCCACGATACTGCCTTTATCGACCACCTTCACAAAGAAATACAAATCCTGATAATTCATTGAGCACCCATATATGACATTCTGAATTCCCGAGCATAATAAAAAACAACACCTGACCTCGTTTTCTATTCGCGCTAGCATTTTGATATTCTTATTATTGGAGTAGTTATGGAACCCCATAGCGATACAGACGGCCCGGTTACAGTTGTTATTTCCCGCCGTGTTATTCCCGGCAAGGAATCCGAGTTCGAACAACTCAGCGCCGATATGACCCTCGCCGCTTCACGCTTCGAAGGCTATCTCGGTACCAACCTGTTCCGACCAGCCAGTAGCGACGACCCAGAGTACCGGATCATCTTCCGCTTTACCTCCCATGCTGCACTGAATGTCTGGGAAGCATCCACCCAGCGGGCGCAACTACTCGGCTCGATTGAGGCTCTGCTGTCATCTCCGACCCAGCGGGAGATCACCTACGGCATCGCCAACTGGTTTGATTTGCCAGGGCAACCTGCCGCCAATCCACAGACACCACCGGCCAAATACAAGATGACGATTGTCAGCTGGATGGCTCTGTATCCGATTGTCACGCTGGTGTTCTTTTTGTTTGGTGAACCCCTCGCCCAGATCCCGCTGATATTCCGCACCTTGCTGGTGACGGCGGTGGTCATGGTCCTGATGTCTTATGTGGCCATGCCCCGGATGACACGCTGGTTCGGATTCTGGTTATTCCCCAAACGTCGGCCATAACCGACGCTGACACACTGGCTGATGCACTGTCAGGATATCGCCTTGTTTCCCTGGTACCGATCAACAAAACAGACGTAACACCACAACAGCGTGTGGTGCCACGTTTTACTGCTGATCAGGTAGTAACGGTCAAGAAGCGTTCGTTCAGAACACGATCATGATAGAAAATCGCCTTGCCCAGTTGATCCGCAGTCCAGGTAACCGGCTCGTGGTCCGGATAGTGGTAGTTACCGTTGGCAAACACTTCGGTGCGATTGCCGGAAGGGTCAAAGAAATAGATCGTACGACCGTTAGTCAGCCCGTGGCGGGTTGGGCCAATATCGATCGGGGTATCGGTCATGGAGATCAGGTCTGCAGCACGCAGCACGTCTTCCCAGGTTTCCAGATAATAAGACGAGTGATGGAACTGGCCTGGCTCGGGGTTTTCAATAAAGGCTATATCATGCGCCTTCATGCCACAGCTCAGAAACGCAGCGATCAGGGTTTTGTCTTCATCCGGTGCCACGACCTGCTCAGCCATACCAAAGCCCAGCACTTCCTCGAACAGTTTTGCCGTGGCTGGAACATCCGGGCCATACAGCAGGCAATGGTCAAACCGCACCACGCCCATACCACTCAGACCACGAGGCCAGGCTTCCGGGTTGATATTGGAAATGCCCCATTTGCCGGTTTGTTCCTTGGTAGCAAACAATTCGAAGGAATGACCGGTTGGCACCACAAAACGTACCCTGCGGCCACAGTCTTGCAGGTCGTCAGCGGCAATATCTTCAACTTCCACGCCATACTCGACCAGTCGTCCGCGCAGCAGATCGAGCATTGCTTCAGACACTACCTTGAAACCAAAAAAATCCATCCCCGCTTCGTCTGCTTCCCGCAGCACCACTGAATACTTGTCTACTTCTGACCAGGCTTTCAGATAAACACGTCCCTGATCATCACGGCCGGTTTCAATCAATCCCATCAAGTCACAATAGTGCTTCAGGGCATCTGCCATATCGAGAACCCGAATCTGGACATGTCCAGGACGCATTACACCGTATTTCATAGCTATTTCCTGTTTTATTGTTATTTGTTTTCGATCAAACAGCGGATTCCACCGGTATTGAATTTGGTGGCACCAGCAAGAAATGTGTTAAGCCTGTTCATCCGGTTGGTGCATATGAAGAACAAACACATAACCGACCTGACTGTTATCTCATCACATAACAGGTAAGAGCAATGGCCATGCCAGCGCATCAAACTGGACTTTGCGTCTGCACTGAAAATTCAAGCCATTGTTTTTAAACGATTTTTTAGAGAAAGACTGTTCGTTAAACCACGTTTCAGCCCAACAGCGGGACGACCAGATCCCGTTTGTAGTTAATGATATGGTGATTGTGATCTATGCAATTGACTATATGATCAAGCAGATTACTGCTTACAAAAAGATAATAACAATGAGCCAAGCCGCCATGAGCCATCGCACACCGTTACCCACTCCCAGCGATGATGACCTGATTCATCAACTGCGCTTCGACCCGGATAGTGGCCATATCTGGCTGCACGAAAATCGCATGCTGCTGACCCATGCCGCAGTGTTTGGCCAGTTACGCAAGGATCTGATTGATATTCTTGGCTGGGAGCGGGCCAAGGGGGTGCTGATGCGTTTTGGTTATGCCTCTGGCCGCCTTGATGCCGAGCTGGCCAAACGCTTGCGCCCCGATCTCAGTACCCAGGATTCTTTTGTTGTCGGGCCACAGCTGCACAAGCTGGAAGGCAAGGTCAAAGTGACGCCGATCCGGCTGGAATTTGATATGGCCAGCGGTGCCTATTACGGCGAATTTGACTGGCATCACTCCTGGGAAGCAGAGCAGCACCTGCAGGAGATTGGCCCCAGCAAAGAAGCCGTGTGCTGGACTCTGCTCGGCTATGCCAGTGGCTACACCAGTTACTATATGGGACGACAGATTCTGTTCAAGGAAACCCAGTGCTGCGCCTGTGGTGACAGTCATTGCGTTAATATCGGCCGCCCGGCCCATGAATGGCCCGACCGCGAAGCACTGGAGAAATACCTCCGCCCCAGTCCATTAATCGACGAACTGGAGCTGCTGCAGCACGAATACACCGAATTAAAAAGCCGCTACGAAGCCCAGGCTCAGGCTGACTGGACACCCTTTTCCGCTGTCGGCAACTCCCCGGCCTTCAAACAGGCCTGCGATATGATCAGCCGGGCGGCAGCCAGCAAGGTAAGCGTGCTGTTGCTGGGTGAAACCGGTGTCGGCAAGGAAGTCCAGGCGCGTAATATCCATCGCCTCAGTGACCGGGCCGAGCAACCTTTTGTCGCCGTCAACTGCGCCTGCATCCCACCAGACCTGATTGAGTCCGAGTTATTCGGGGTTGAAAAAGGAGCCTTCACCGGAGCGCACCAGTCACGCAAAGGCAAGTTTGAACGGGCGGACTATGGCACCATTTTTCTTGATGAGGTGGCTGAACTGACGCCCCGCGCACAAGCCACGCTGCTGCGAGTCCTGCAAGAAGGTGAACTGGAACGGGTGGGCGATACCATGACCCGTAAAATAGACGTACGTGTCGTAGCCGCCACCAACGAAGATTTACAACAGGCCGTCCAAGACGGACGCTTTCGGGCAGATCTGTTCTTCCGTCTGAATGTGCTGCCGATCCGTATCCCACCCTTGCGTGAGCGCAGGGAGGATATTCCGCTGCTGGTCGAGCATTTTCTCGACCGCTACCAGCGCGAATACAACAAGAAAATCATCGGCCTGACTGACCGCGCCATGTCGATGCTGGCCGACTACAGCTGGCCAGGTAACGTCCGCGAACTGGAAAACATGATCGAACGCGGTGTTATCCTGACGGACAACCACCGAGTAATCGAGCTGGAGCATCTGTTTCCATCACTGACGGAGCCGACACACCCGCTTAATATCATTAATCACCAGGGTAAAATTACCTCCCCGGAAGGTGACGCGAGCAACCTGATACCGGGATTATCGACCGACCAGCTGGCTGACATTCTTATCTCATCCGGTACCAGTCTGGATGAGCTGGAAACCCTGATGATCGACAAGGCGCTGAAAAACAGCGAGGGCGTCGTTACTGAAGCAGCAAAACAGCTGGGGCTGACACGCCCGGCACTGGCCTACCGCATGAAAAAACGCCAATAAAGTTCGAGAGCCAGCCGGGCTGGCATCTCGGCCCGGTCGCTATCAGCCCAACTGCTAGAACTGCTAGCGACCCAACTGCTACCAATCCGGCCACTAGCGACCGAAGGTCAATTCCATATCTTCGGCAATGGCACGAGGATCAACCGACTGGCCATCCAGGGTTTTGACCCCTTGCAACCAGGCGCTGACCTGACCTGGGTTGCTGTGCATCCACATCCGCACGGCACGATCCACCGGTACAAATTCATTGCTGGTTTTTTGCATGATTTCTTCTTCCAGCGCGGCCTTGAACTTCAGATTGCTGAAGAATTGGGCCAGGTTAGGACATTCTTGCTCCAACCCTTTGCGGATACTGGTGTTTACCGTGGCCTTGCCGTAATCCGGGCCAAAGTAGTCGTCCCCGCCGCTGAGATAGCGAATGGCAAACTGCTGGTTCATTGGATGCGGCTTCCAGCCCATAAAGACAATCCACTCGCCCTTGCGGACGCGGCCATTCACCTGGGCCATCATCAGTCGTTCTGACGTTTCGATCAGATCAAAATCTTTCAGGCCAAAGGCATCGGCATTAATCATGTCGTGAATGGCTTCGTTACCACTGCTGCCTTTTTCCAGACCGTAAATACGCCCTCCAAATTTGTCGTGAAAACGGGCGATATCGGCAAAGTCACGCACACCCTGGTTATATACGTATTCAGGGACAGCCAGGGTCCAGAGGGCTTCATCCAGATTGGCGGTCAGGGTGCTGACCTCTTGCTGACCATAATAGGGAGCGGCCACTTCGACCATGGCCGGTGTCCAATACCCCATGAATACATCGATATTACGCTGCTTCATCTGGTTAAAGACTTCCGGGGTCGCAGGCTGCATGCTCAGCTCTACCCGATAACCCAGTTTTTCCAGCAGTGACTGGGCAATGCCGTTCACCACATGCAAGTCAGTCCAGTCCACCACACCAATTCGTACGGTTTCGCACTGTTTTTCGGTCGCCGCTTCTACATGGCCAGTCAATGCCAGCAGCCATACCAACGCACAACGGGAAATAACTTTCATCCATTACCTCTTAATCAAACAATTCAAACCATGAAAATCAAACAGCACCTGAGCTTCAGCACATCCTGTATCAATATCGCCACTACACTCATTGGTTCGTGGCAGAAAGCTTATTGACAAGTTTGCAATTAACCGTCAGCAAATCATCATCAGTCTACAAACAACCATAGATATCGACATTGCCCCGTTAGAGTCACCTCTAAAGGGGTATTTCATGACAATCAGGGGTGACAAATGCGTGGTTATCGGCTAGCCAGGCACGTTTTGAGGATAGTTCATAAAAAACAAGGAGAGAGATTTATGCAGATATTGTGAATTGGTTCACACGGAACGAAGCCTGATGACACGCCGAGGAAGACCGTTCACGCTATTTACCAGGGTCAGACGAATCAGGAAAACCGGACAAACCGGCAAAGAGTCTCAACTGGGCATCCGCTCGCCTAGAGACCGGAGCTGAGCACCCAGCTGATGGTGAAGAGCGACACCATCGAGGTCCAGATAATGGTGGTCGAGGTTTCCTGCACAAAAATATTGTACTTTTGTGCCAATACAAAACTGCCCGCCCCTGTTGGGGTGCTGGCCATCAGGATTGCCACACTGGTCCAGAGCGGCGACAACGAAAAGACATAACTGGCCAAAAACCAGGTCAGCAAGGGTTGCCCCAACAGTTTCAGTAATGCCGTCGTTGAAATGGCAGAAATATCCCCGAACAGGGGTTTGCCAACCAGAAACAACCCCAGCGAAAACAACGCACACGGCCCCGCGGCATCCCCCAACATATCGCAGAAGTTAAACACCATGGAAGGCAATTCCACTGGCAACATGGCATACAGAATGCCCGCCAGTGGCGACAGTAACATCGGGTTTTTACACACGGCTTTACCAATATCCATGGTAATTTGCGCCGGGCTGGCCGCCACCTTGTTATCCAGCTCAATCATGATGATGGCAATGGTCACGGTTAACAGTGACCCGACCACCACATACAGGATCACCGGCACACTGGCGGCATCTCCAAAACTCGCAAACGCCAGCGGAATTCCGAGGTAACCGGTGTTGCCATAGGCAGCATTCAGCCCCAGCAAGGCGCTGCTATCCAGCCGTTTACCCAGCAGATATTTCGCCATCAAGACCCCAACCGCCATGGTCAGAATGGCGCTGATCGCAATCAGGATCAGGTAGTCCAGATTCAGCAGCTCGGCCGGATCAACCACCACCATGGCCTTGAACAGCAGGCATGGCATGGCAAACCAGAAGACAAAATCATTCAGGACCTTGGCCGCATCGCCACCACAGATTCTGAATTTTCCGGCCAGAAAACCAACCAGAATAATCAGAAAGATCGGAAAAACCGTGTCGATCAAAATGGACATACCACCCCCAAAGTCCCTCCTTTATGGAGGGCCTGCAGTATAAGTAGAAACGATTGTCGGATACCAGACGGCTATTGGTAGCACTCGGTATCAGGGCACGATCCGTTCAGTCTGTTTGACGGCGGCGACCTGTCGAGCTGCTCTTGCGAGACTTGCCAGTGCCTGCCCGACGCTGCTGGGGACGACGGGATTTACCCTTGACCGGGCTATGGCTTGGTAGCCCACTGAACGCCTGGGTATTCAGCTGGCAAGCCTGGCCGACCAGGTTGTGCAGCTGCTCCAGCAAGGGCTGCATAAAACCGTCATATTTCAGCGCTCGTTCGCTGATATCGTTAAGCTGACGCTCCCAGTGCGCGGTCATATCCGGCACTGTGGTGCTTTCTGGCAAGGTATTGATCAGCGCACACCCTAGTGGCGTCGCCTGGATACTTTTGCCTTCGCGGTGTAAAAAACCGCGTTTGAACAGCAGTTCGATAATGCTGGCCCGGGTGGCTTCGGTGCCGAGGCCGTCGGTGTCCTTGAGGATTTTTCTCAGCTGCCGGTCTTTGACAAAACGGTTGATGCCCGTCATCGCCGCCAACAAGCTGGCATCGGAAAAATGCGCCGGAGGCTGGGTGTGTTTTTCATCAACCCTTGGCTCGCCACTCCAGACCAGCTGACCCGGAGATAACGCCGGTAATGGCTGCGATTGTGAATCTGGCCCGTCTGCAGCTGGCCGCTGTTTGCCAGGTGGCATGGCGGCTTTCCAGCCAGGTTCCAGGTTCTCGCGTTCGTTGGCGACAAACCGGCCACCGGCAATTTCCAGCTCGATCCGGCGATCCGCGTAGCGATATGGGGGATAAAACTGCAGCAGATACTGCCGTGCAATCAGGCTGTAGAGCTGTTTTTCCGTCAGCGTCAGACGATCTGCTCCGGTGGTTTTTTCGGTCGGAATAATGGCGTGGTGGGCTTCGACCTTGCGGTCGTTCCAGGCTTTCGAACGTAGCCCCAGATTGGCTCCCTGCACCACGCTGGCCAGCTCGGGCTGATGTTGCCCAATCGCCTGAATCACCGCTTCCCGGCGACTGTAGTGATCCATCGGCAAGTAACGGCAATCGGAACGGGGATAGGTGATCAGCTGATATTTTTCGTACAACGACTGGCAGCCGTCGAGCACGTGTTTGGCGCTCAGGCCAAAGGCTTTGGCAGCATCGATCTGCAGCGCCGACAAGTTGTAAGGCAAGGGCGCGGCTTGCTGTTTTTCCTTGCGATCCGTCGCAGTAACCCGCGCTTCCTGTTGCCGGATACGGGTGGCGACGTTGTTGGCCAGCCGGGGATTCAGTACCCGGCCTTCTTCGTCCTGATGACTGGCACAGGCATCACTGGGTTGCCAGCTGGCATAAAAGCACAGTGGCTGGTCGGCCTGCAGATGAATCGCCGCACAGACTTCATAAAAGGGCCGGGAGACAAATTGCCGGATTTCTTCATCCCGTCGTACCACCAGACCAAGAATCGGGGTTTGCACCCGACCGACCGACAGTACTTGTTTTAACCCTCCTTGCTGCCCCTTGAGGGTACAGGCCCGCGTCAGGTTGATGCCATACAGCCAGTCCGCCCGGCTGCGCGCCAGGGCCGAGGTCGACAGCGGTATAAACTCCTGATTGGAACGCAGTTGCGTCAGCGCCCGGCTTACGGCCTTGGGGTTGAGGTCACTGACCAGCAAACGTTGCATGTTCTGGCGCTTGGCGCCCGGAACATTCAGATAGCTGATCACTTCATCCACCAGCAGTTGTCCTTCGCGGTCCGGGTCACCGGCGTGCACCAGCTGACTGGCTTCTTTTACCAGTTTGCGTAGCACCGTCAGTTGTTTGCGGGTCTGGCTTTTGGGTTGCAGTTGCCAGCTGTCAGGTACAATTGGCAAGACATCCAGCCGCCACTGTTTGAAGGCCGGGTTGTAGGCTTCAGGCTCGGCCTGTTCGAGCAAATGGCCGATACACCAGCTGACCACATCGCCATTGGCAGCGCGCACAAAGCCTTCACCTTTTTGGTGAGGCTTGGGCAGTACCGCCGCAATGGCGCGACCAAGGGAAGGTTTTTCAGCAATAAACAGGCGCATGGAATGTCTGTATAACTGGGATTTTGTACAGTATATCCAGACTAGGAACAAAAGAAACCGTCAGTACCAGGCGCTATCGCTGAACTGGCGGTATCTATGAATTGGCAAAGAATGGCGCAACCAGCAACCAGCAGCGTTCCGGGCCTGTGCCCTGACTAGCCACAGGCCCACCGGGCAATCAGATACCCCAGTTCACATCATCGTCGTCATCGGTACAGTTACTACGGAAAGACGACAGGCTTGATCGGCTGCATTCCAGATCGGTCACCACAATATCAATACCATCGTAATAGCCTTCGATCAGCATCCAGTCATCATCGTCAATGGCATCGTTCAGATCACTACACTGACTGAAACTGCTGCAATCCAGATCCGGGGCGCTGTCGTACAGGTCGATGGAACCGCCACTGCTTTCGGACAGTTCACTGCCACGCACAATCATCTTGAAATCGTAGCTACTGCCGATGCGGTCATCCGGGCTGCTGTCGTCCTCATCCAGTTCAACAGCGGTAATGCTGCCGCCATCACTGGTGGTCACCACCACATCAATATAAGGACGCTCACCCCATACCGGAGTAAAACCGTCGATATCGTCTTCCAGTTGCAGCAGCTCGTATTCATCAGAGCTGTTTACCTTGTACAGCAGACACATGGCGGCATCGGCCAGACCACAGTCACTCTGGAACCAACCGATATACCAGGAGGCATCGCTGTCACCTTCGCACGTGCTGTCAAAGTCGTCTTCGGCGGCAGAGCACAGCACGTATTCCAGCGCAATGGTGCCTTCATCGTCGACACTGAACTCCAGCTGGGTTACATAGCTGTTGGCCACCGCAGCGGTCAGGTCATCACAGGCTTCGTTACAGGCAAAGTCGATCTCGCTGGCCAGCTCCCAGGTGGCGTCATCCAGTTCATACAGAATGCCAACGTCGGTGTATAACGATATGGAGAAGGTATCTTCGCTGTCATCAACCGCTTCGGTAGAAATAATGCTGTTGAAAACATAACTGCTGGGGTCGCCATCATCATCAAACGAGACGGTGACGTAGACTTCATAACGGTTGCCCCAGACGAAGTCATCAAAGCCGCTGAACGATTCCTCGACAACTTCCCAGCTGTCGCTGCTGTCTTCCCGAATGCGGAAGCAAAGCGAGGTGCTATCGGAGTCGCATTGCTCTTTGTAATAATCAACCAGCCGGGTTTCTACCTGGTCATCCCAGGTTCGCCCCAGCTCCAGGCAGCCTGACAGTGCCAGGGCCATAAGCGGCAATATCAACCGTATTATCCAACGCATAGGTTCAAATTCTCTGTCATCGGGTCAGTAACCAACGGAACAACCCGTTCAGTCAGGTTAGAGCGACCCCCGTTACGCCGGGGTCTTAACCATCAACCATCGGCCATATTTTGTTGCAGCAGAATCGGCATGGCGTAACCAGTCAGAACCTGCTTTTGTACGTCTTGTGCTTCGCCTTCAATCCGTTGCCACAAGGTATCCTGGATCTGGCGACTGCTGTCACCGGCCCGGGCCTGCAGATAGCAGGAAAAACGCTGCTGTAACAGGCGCACGGCGGCATGATGCACGGGCAGGATTTCGGTCATATCCCGGATCTGGCGATCAATCGCGGCCGCCATGGTTTCGGCACTGGCAAGATCGTCGTCACTCAGCGGTTGGCCAAAATCCACATGGATCGTGCCTTTCTGGCCCACGATACCGGTCAACAAACTACGGGTATCTTCCCCTTCTTCCTTGCTGTAACTGCCGTATTTCGCCCGAGCCACCAGCTCTCTGGCTTTCATCAGATCACAGGGGTCCCACTCGTATTGAATACACACAGGCACCGGACGCAAGGCCGACAGGGTCTCGGCAAAGGTTTCTTTATGTTCCCGGCCGTTTAATGCCAGCATTTTCAGTACCGCTTTGTCGGTCAGGTCGACGCCGTTTTTGGCGCGGCCTTCCCGCTGGGCAATCCAGACCGATTCACGCTGTGCCAGCGAATAGCGAATATAGCCCGACAATTGCTGCAGTGCCGTCAGCTTTTCGCGTTTATTGGTAATGTTTCGTCGAACAATGAAGGATTTATTAAGCCGCATCACGTCGGCAATATCCGGATGGCTGAGCAAGTTATCACCAATCGCAATGCGACTGGTTGGCCAGCCGGCCTGATACAACGAGTAGTTGATCAGCGTTGGGTCCATGGCAATATCGCGATGATTGGAAATCCAGAGATGCCCCTGATCCGGAGGCATGCTATCCAGCCCCCGTACCACAACGTCGGTGGTGGTTTTGGCCAGTAACCGCTCGACCCAGCCTTCCATCCACATCTGGAAGTCGTGCACGGTATTCACATTCGCCAACTGGCGATCAAGCAGGTAGCGCGCCACTGGCAGCAGCCACTCCCGCAACCAGTGCGGCAACATGGGCAGGCGGTATTTCAACAGCGCCCGGTGCAAGGTGTCGGATTGACTCACTCGCTCAAGTACAGCGGCAACTTCATCATCCTGGTAGGGGCGGATATCAGCGTAACGATCAGGCATTGGCTTATCTGGATTCAACAATGAAAGGCGCGGGGATGATGCCTGAACAAAGTGTTTCTGTTAAGGCACATTGCCGGATGTGGTACCGTTAAGCCCATAAAATTTCAGCTCAGTACACCGTACTGACGATTTTTGAGGAGATACCCGATGATTGAGCAGTGGCAACCGGCTTCCAGCCAAACCGGCACACCGGATTCCGACACGCTGCAGCAATTGCTTGCGGCTCTACCCACAGCCCAGGAAGCCACGGTCATTAACAGCGATCAACTGGACGCCGGGGCGCTGAAAACCGTGCAATCCTGGATCAAGCTGGATGAGGCGGCCTGGCAAGCGGCCCTGACGGCAATGGACACCGATCAGTTACTGCCACTGGCGGCTTTTTTTGCCAGCGCTGAACAACAATTGGAAGGCTGGCACTGCGGCAGCAGCAACCCGGCGATCTGGATCTTCCGTTATCTGAAAAAACAGGGTACCCCCGCCAGCAAGGAACAGGTCCGGGCGATCAAGGCTCTGACGGATAACCGCTATATCCCTCACGGCAGCGCACTCTGATACCAGGTCAGCCAACGCGGCCGGAGCAATCTCCCGGAAGTACAAACCGGCGTTACGAATCCGGCGTTACCGCTGCCGGCCCCAGGTCGTTGTTCGACAGTGCCAGGAACATGGGCAACTCCCGGCGCAGATCTTCCAGCCGGACGGGCTTGGCCAGATAACCATTCATACCGGCGGCTTCGCACTCTTCTTTCCGGTCAACCATCACATCAGCAGACAATGCCACAATCAGTACCGCCGGAAGCTGCTGTTGCTGCTCACGCTGGCGAATTTCGCGACAGGCGGCGAGGCCGTCCAATACCGGCATATGACAGTCCATCAGGATCAGATCGAACTCTCCGCTGGCGCTTTTTTCCACGGCTTCGCGGCCATTGTTGGCCAATGTGACAACGCAGCCGAGGTGTATCAGCATCTGGGAGGCGACCTTTTGGTTGACACCATTGTCTTCTGCCAACAGTACCCGACAGTTTTTCAGCAGGGTGTTTTCTTCAGCAATCGCGATCCCCGTTCCCTGATAACGATTGGTGCGGGTAATCATCAATTGTGGTCGGGCGGGCTGCTGTAACAAACGTCCCAACAAATCACGCAGGTTGCTCTGACTGATTGGCCAGTCCCAGTGTGCACCCACACCTTGCGCCAGCAGTTCATCACGCCCCGTGGTCAGTACATCCATGGAGGACAGGGCCAGTCGTATCGGTGTGTCGGCCAGCAGTTGACGCAGATAATCGTCACCTTCTTGCCAGGTGCGGTAGGCCATCACCAGAATGGTGGGTTGTGTTTCCTCCAAGGCAAGCAGCAAATCCGAGACCCGGTCAAACTCCCGGTACACCATGCCCAGTTGACGAGCAATGGACATCAGCAAGGTACGGTTCACTTGCAGCTCATCACAGACCCACAGGGTTTGTTCGCCCAACAGCGGAATCGCACCGTCGTTTTCCATCGCGGTTACAGCGACCGGCAAGGTCACGTCGAACCAGAAATTGGAACCGACACCAGGGGTGCTGACGACCCCGACATGCCCCCCCATCAGCTGGGCCAGCCGCCGACAGATGCTTAACCCCAGCCCGGTACCACCGGCTTCAACTGAAATCCGGCCATGCACAAAGCTGTATTCCTCAAACAGAGCCACCACTTTGCTGGCGCTAATACCAATACCGGAATCCTCAACCGAAAATCTCAACTGCACTTCACTCACCATGTTGCGGACTTTGACCACCCGCAGCAATACATGGCCGGACTCGGTGAATTTGATGGCGTTATTAAGATAATTCATCAGTACCTGACGAATCCGTACCGGATCGCCGATCAACTGCGAGGGCAGTTTTTCATCCACAAACGATTGCATCACCAGCTGTTTTTCCTGTGCCCGGCAAGACACCATCTCCAACAGGCTTTGTACCAATTCCGGCAGGTCGAATACTTCAGCTTCAATGCTGAGCTTGCCCGCATCGATTTTCGAAATATCGAGAATATCATTGATAATGGCCAGCAAATGCTCGGATGAGCTTTGGATAACCCGTTGAAATCCGCGCTGTTCTTCGTCGAGGTGGGTCTGTTCCATCAACGACACCATCCCCAGCAGGCCGGTCATCGGGGTGCGGATCTCGTGGCTCATATTGGCGAGGAAACGGCTCTTGGCCAGGTTGGAACGGTCGGCATAATCGCGGCTTTTCTCCAGCGACTGCCGTTGCCGGACCAGGTCTGATATATCATGAAAATACACCAGGGCTTCATCATCGTTTTGTGGATCGGCGGCTGTCTGTAGCTGCCAGCAATAAACCGGCCCCGAGGCTGATAGCACTTCCATCGTCATCTCTGCGCCGCTGGCATGTTTGTCCAGCACCTTGCGCAGAATCGCCAGCCAGGCTTCCCGATCGGACAAGGGAAGCCAGTTGGTCAGTTTTTTACCGCGACTCAAGGTTTGTCCAGCCAGAGTCCGGTTGGCCTCCAGCACGACGCCATCGGCATCGACGCGCACCAGCACATTGGGGGATTGCACCCACCACTGTTGCAGTTGTTGATTACACTGGGTCAGGTCATCCAGCTGTTGGTGCATACGGCTTTTTGCTCGCAGCAGCAACACCACCGCCAGTACCAACAGAACCAGGATGACCCATAATGCGATGTTGTTTTCTGAAAAAATATCTGCCATAGCCACCTTATTGAGCTATTGAGCCCTCCTTGCAAGCAGAACCAGCCCTTATCCGGTACACCCTGGGCTAGCATGAAGAGTCATTCATATTCAGCAACTCAACGAAACGCTTCTGCTCTGTTGGCCAACACAGTCGGTGCCAGCCGTCATGGCTGTCATTCTCTGTGATATTGGCCCCTGCCACTATACACAATACTGCTTGCGACACGTTTTCGCGGCGAATCCTATCGACAGCAGCTATCCATACTTCACTGGAAAGCACCATAGCAGCCGGTATCTGCTCTGCATAGCAATAGCCAAACTGCATCGCATCAACAGCCACCTGTGGATCCCATCCCGCCCGCCGGGCGGCTGAAGCCAGTTCCGCCGCCATCACTTCCGATTCTGCCAGGATCAGCAAGCCGCGGCTTTGATCCTGCAACTCATTCGGCACAGGCATCTCGTTACTCTGCAAAAACCGGACAAACCCGGCCACAGGAACACGATTATCACCTCGTCCCGGCAATTTGTAAGCCTCCAGATGACCGCGCTCGATCCAGCGGATAACCGTTCTGAAGTTGACGCCACAATATTTCGCCACTTCACCGGTCGTCAGTACCTGTTTTCCTCTCACAACATCACCCAACCAATAAATACATTGGTTTCAGTATAGATAGCCTTTGGCCATTGCAAGACTGAAACAGTATGCTGTCGCCAAGGCACCGGAGCGTGATAGTAGAAAGTGCACTCTTACACGATCGGCCCCAGGAAAGGAATAACGATGACGTTCAAGGTATTATTGGTTGGTAACGCAGCCGGTATTTTGCACTCAATTTCCAGATTACTACTCAGTGAACACATCGCAGTACAGACCACAACCGGTACAGCAGAAGCGCTTGATTATCTGGCCAGCTACCCAGTACACGTACTGATTATTGATTCCCAGACACCAGAGCTGGATGAACTGTCACTGTGCCAGCAAGCACGGCAGATCAGCCCTGGCAGCTATCGCATCCTGCTGACCAACCAACTGGATTCAGCGCGGCTGCGACAGGCACGCCAGCAAGGTGCCATCCATAAACTGATTGCCACACCCTGGAATAACCTGGTTCTGATACGTGATATTATCGAGGGTGCGCGACAGGCCAACCTGATGCAGCAGGCTCATTCTCTGCAGTCCGCCCTCAATACCCAGCAGCCCGTATTACTGACAGATCGCAACTGGGTTATTCGCCTTGCCAACCAACCAATCTGTGATGCCCTGCAGGTAAACGAAGAGCAACTGCTCGGCCGCAACCTGTTTACTGGCACGATAAGCCACATGCCGGTCGCTCTGGAAGCAGAGATCACCCGTCAAACCGAAGCCAACCAAACCTGGCTGGGTTACTTTAACCTGATAGTCCAGCAACGTCGTATCCAGCCCACCTGGATGGCGATAACCTCGATCAGTGATGACTTCCGGCTCTGTATCTGCAGCCTGCTCGATAGCGTGACCGAACGACACACCAATCCCGACAGCGACACCCAGCGTTATGCCGGTCTGCACCAGCTGAATCAGATGGAGAGCTATCTGACCCAGTCCGATGGCATCACCTGTATCCTGCTGATCAGTTTCGATCCGGATCAGGTCTTTGATACTGGCTTGAGCCGCCTCTGTTATGAGCGCATTGCCGAAGCCACTACCTCACCGTCACCGATCTTCCAGCCAGCACATCATCTGTTTCTGGTTCCTGTTATCGCCGACCCTGCCAACCCCTGTACCCAGGGCCTGTGCCAAGCCATCGCCCAGGGGTTCCGCCAGCCGCTGTCGCATCAAGGGCAAGCCGTCATGCTCAGCCCCGACATTAATTGCAGCTGGGGACAATCAACACAACACACACCGGACGCAGCAACATCACTCAAACATATCCGCCAGCATCTGGGGCTGGAAGGCCCCGACACCCCATCCCTCGAACAAGTACAACCGTACAAATCGGCTCTGTCCGCCACGACCTTGCCAACGCAACAGCGCCAGCAAAGTGATTTTCACGCTACCCCTATATTCGATTCCCAAGGCGCACTCGCCGGACTGGAGCTGCTGCCCGAATATATGGCCAAGCCCGATCTGTGTCACCGCTGGCTGGAAGATATGCACATCACCTGGCAGCAACATTTCCTCCAGCCTATGTACGTTATTCTCCGTGTCGCCGACCTTACCGATCACTGCAGGCAACACCTGACCAGCTGCCTGGCCGCATGGCCCCAGCAGGCCGGAAAGCCAGCCCCGGTCTGGTGTATTGTTCTGCCATGGACGCCAGAAGAGCCAACCCCCAGGCTGGAGGAGGCATTGCGGCAACTGGATATACGGCTGATATTCGAAATCACGGACCCTCAACATCAACAACGCCTGCCTGGCTATCAGAGCCTATCGGCCATGGATGTGGACGGTTTCAGCCTGCCTCCCTGCATGATCTCCCATGCCCGCCAGGCGTTACATCAAGGCCAGCCCTTACTGCAGCGGCTGCAGCAGGATGGCCTCATTATCTATGCCCATGGCATCGACTCGACCGAAGCACTGGCGGCAGCACATCAAAGCGGTATCGACTGGATGAGTGGTGATGCCCTGTCACGTAAAGTGAACGCCGCCCAACTGTACTGGTTTGCCATCAATGACTGATTTCTCATGTATGATGAGCGGCTAATCGGAGGAACCCCTGTGAACAAAGACCAAGCCTATCACCAGATTGCTCTGGCCTGCCTGAAATCCCTGCGCAACACCAGCGCCAGCAGCTCGGATGCCATCTCCGAGCTATACGGCACCATTGATGCTGCTTTCCAGCAACAATTTGCTCTGGTACTAACGGAACTGGAAGACAGCCGCGCGCGTCTTAACCGCATTAGTGAGCTGGATCCCGGCACCAGCACATTGGGCGATGCCCAGGCGATTGCCCAAAGCCGGGGCACATCACACTGACCACGGGCCTGAAGTCAGACTTCAGGCAACTCACCCAGATTGACCGCGACTTGTAGTAGGAGCAGGTATGTTATCGCCCCGTTACTGGATTTTTATTGTTATTGTTCTGGCCGCCATCGGATATTCCATGCTCAAACCCGCTTCTGCTCCACCGTCTGCCGTCGTCTCTGACTGCAATGACGCCACTCCCTGGAACTGCCGGGAAGACGGGGACACCAGTCCTATTGTCAGCCCGTCAGACCCGTTCAAGTATGAATACGTCCAGCTCGACAATGGCCTGCGTGTCCTGCTGGTATCCACGCCCGGTACCGACAAGGCCGCCGCCGCCATGACCGTCGCCACCGGCAGTGGTGACGACCCTGACGGTCGCGAAGGTCTGGCGCACTTCCTGGAGCACATGCTGTTCCTGGGCACCGAGCCTTACCCGGAAGCGGGTGAATACCAGGCCTTTATCAGCCGCCACGGTGGCAGCCACAATGCCTTCACCGCTCACCAGCAAACCACCTACTTTTTCTCTATCGACAACGACGCCATGAGTGGTGCGCTGGATCGTTTTGCGCCATTTTTTATCTCCCCAAGCTTTGACGAAGCCTATGTCGATCGTGAGAAAAACGCCGTTCATGCCGAATACAGCGCCAAGATAAAAGACGATTTCCGCCGTATTTTCTCGGCTGAAAAACAGGCCATGAACCCGGCCCACCCTTATGCTGGTTTTGCGACCGGCAATCTCGACACCCTGTCAGATCGCCCTGACCGCAAAATTCGTGATGACCTGATCGAGTTTTACCAACAGCATTACAGCGCCGACCAGATGACCCTGGTACTGGCAGGCAACTACCCGCTACAACAGCTGCAGGACTGGGCCAAAAACCACTTCAGCGCCGTCCCCAAGCGCGATATCCAGCTCGCCGACTCACGGCCGCCGATGTTTGTACCGGAACAGTTACCGCTCGACGTCAATATCGAGCCGGTGAAAGAAATCCGCCGATTACAATTTACCTTCCCGATGCCAGAAACCCAGTCGCTGTATCAATACAAACCGCTGCAGCTACTGTCCAACCTGATTGGCCATGAAGGCGAAGGCAGCATCCTCGCCTTATTGAAAGAAAAAGGCTGGGCTGAAGGCCTCAGTGCCGGACGCTCCATCAGCACCCGGTTTGAATCCAACCTGGTCGTCCAGATTGAGCTGACCCGCAGCGGCCTGCTGCATGTCGACAACATCACGCAAATACTCGAACACTACGTTGACCTGCTGAAAGCGCAGCCGATTCCTGCCTACCTGATGACCGAACAGCAGCAACTGAGCGAAATGTCATTCCGCTTCCAGCAACACGGCCGCCTGTCAGACTACGCCGTACGCCTGAGCAGCAATCTGCAGGTTTACCCGCCCGAACAAGTGATCCATGGTGATTATTTATGGCGGCCTATCGCGCAACCCGAACTTGCTCCTTTCCTCGATGCACTGAACATGGATAACGTCTTGCGTACCCTGATTGCCCCTGGCGTTACCACCGAGATGGTCGACCCCTGGTACAACACCCCGATGCGTATTCGTCCATCCAACTATCGCGCAACCGACGTCGCGACCGATGGTCTTGAGCAGCTTCACCTGCCAGCGCCCAACCCCTTTATCCCGCAAGACTTCAGCCTCAACAGCGAGGCAGAACAAACCGTACCCGAAATACTGATCGACCAGCCCGGACAACAGCTCTGGTATTACCCGGAACACGAGTTCCTGCAACCACGCAGCCGCATTACCCTGGAGCTGCAACACGCCGATATCGCCACCCCGCGCGGTATGGTATTGGCCCAGCTGTATACCCGCGCCGTGAATGAAGCCCTGAACACCTACAGTTACCCGGCACATCTGGCCGGACTGAGCTATGGCCTCAGTGCCAACACTCGCGGTCTGCAACTGATGCTGTCCGGCTACCAGGATAAACTGCCCGAGCTGCTCAAACGGGTACTCGAAGGCATGCAACAGGTCAATATCAGCGATGACCAGTTCCAGCGCTATCAAGCCTCGCTGCAGCGTAATCTGGAAAACCAGCTCAAGGCCAAGCCCTACGAACGCGGCATCGCCGAGCTGAAACGCCAGATTTACTCCCCCAGCTTTAACGAACAGCAACTGCTGGCTGAACTGGGCTCCGTCAGTCGCGCCGATGTCGCAGCCTTCGCCAACGCCCTGAAAGGCCAGACCGCCACCCGTATGTACATCCACGGCAGCATGAGCAAGGCCGACGCCGAAGCCGTCGCCCACCAGGTAGCCGAAGTCTACCCGGCCAATCCGGAGCAACAGTCCGAGCTGTCCGTACTCAAGCTCCCGGCGGGTAAATTCCAGCAGTCGCTCGATCTCGATCACAAAGACAAGGTCATGGTGCTGTACCTGCAGGGACAAGACACCAGCGATCACAACCGTGCCCGCATCGCCCTGCTCGGCCAGATGATCAGCGCCCCGTATTACCAGTACATGCGCACCGAACAGCAGCTGGGTTACATCGTCTTTGCCACCGTTTATCCACAGCGCAGCGTGCCCGGACTGGTCTTTATCGTACAATCACCGGAGCACTCCCCCAGCGACCTGCTCAACCACAGCCAGACCTTCTGGAACAGCTATCAAGACTCGCTGGCCAATATGAGTGATGATGAATTTGCCGCCTTCAAAGACGGCCTGATCAACCTGTTGCTGCAACCGGCTCGCAACATGAGCGAAAAAGCCGACCTGTTCTGGCGTGATATTGACCTGCAGCGCACCGGTTTTGATACCAGCCGCGCCATTGCCAGCGAAGTCGAATCCCTGACACTGGCAGAAATCCAGGCGCTGTATCAGCGCCTGATTTTACAGGCTGAGGTTCCTTGGTTACTGTTTACCCAGGGCGACCCTGTGCCAGACTGGCAACCCATCAACCGCCTGCCGCGTGAGCAAATGACACCGTTTGAACTGCCGCGCTAACCGGTACACCACACGAGGCCTGGCCATTCTGGCCAGCGCCTGGGGGAGAACATCATGAAAACCTGGCAAAATCTGGACGAACTGACTCTGACCAACCATTACGCCGACCTGCCGGCATCCTGGTATCACGCCATCGAACCAACTCCCTTGCCGAACCCCCGCATTATCAGCGTTAACTCGATGGTCGCCGAACAACTTCAGATCAACCCCTGCAGCCTCGACCCACAAGCGCTGGCAGACTGGCTCGGTGGCCACACCTTGCCACCAGGCGCCAAACCACTGGCCATGAAATACAGCGGCCACCAGTTTGGCGTCTACAACCCGCAACTGGGTGATGGCCGCGGTCTACTGCTGGGCGAACTGCCCGTCGATGGCGACTACTGGGACCTGCATCTCAAGGGTGCCGGGCAAACCCGCTACTCCCGCATGGGCGATGGCCGGGCGGTCTTACGCTCCAGCCTGCGGGAATACCTGATTGGCGAAGCACTTACACACCTCGGCATCCCCTCTACCCGGGCCTTGGCGGTCTGTGTCAGCAGCCAGAAGATCCAGCGCGAACGGGTCGAACTGGCGGCAACAATCTTACGGGTCAGCCGTTGCCATATCCGTTTTGGTCACTTCGAACACCTGTATTACACCCGCCAGTTTGATGGCCTGAAACAACTGGCCGACTATTGCCTCGCCCGGTATTACCCCGACTGCCAATCGGCCGAAAAACCTTACCTGGCCATGTTTCTGCAAATCAGCCAACGCAGCGCCGAGATGGTCGCCGGTTGGCAAGCCTATGGTTTTTTGCACGGCGTAATGAATACCGACAACATGTCGATTCTGGGCGAAACCTTTGATCACGGCCCTTTTGCGTTTATCGATCGCTGGCAAGAAAACGCCGTCTATAACCACACCGACCAGGAAGGCCGTTACGCCTTCGACCAGCAGCCCGGTATTATCCAATGGAACCTGTCTGCACTGGGGCAGGCACTGACACCACTGGTGCCAATCGACGACCTGAAAGACGCACTGGAACAGTTCACTGGTTATTATGAAACAGCCTATCGGCAACGCATGTCTGCCCGCCTCGGACTGGCGACTCCCCAGCCAGGGGATGACGAGCTGATTCAACGCTGGCGCAACCTGCTGGCCCAGCATCAGGCTGATTACAACCCGCTCTACCGGGCCTTGTCAGAAGCCCAGCAAGATGACGAAGGCCAACCCGGTCTGAACCATCTCGACCTCGCCCCCTGGCAAATCATGCTCAACGACTGGCTGCCGCAATACCGCCAACGGCTGCAACAGGAAAGCCGTCATGCCGCCGACCGGCGCAGCGCCATGCTGGCCGTTAACCCGGCCTATACCCTGCGTACCCATGTTGCCCAGCACCTGATCGATCGTGCTGAAGAAGGGGATTACCAGCCGCTCAATGACTGGCTCGCCATTTTGCAGAACCCGTTTGATGAACACCCTGGTTTTGAGCAATGGCGTCGTGCCCCGGACACCAAAGGACTGGTGATGTTGAGCTGCTCGTCGTAAAGCGCAACCAGTGGTGAGTGGTAATAGCCGCTAGGCCGTGATGCTGCTGGGCCGTGCTGACCCAGCCAATCAGACGACGATCACCTTAAAAACCGGCGCATTAAAAAACGTGTAAAAGAACCTATAAAAAGACGAATAAAAGGACAGCGGGATTTAAAGGATTAGGAGTTATCCACCCTGTGGTTTTGTTATACCATAACAAAACCACAGGAGAGCCAACCCATGAAACCACACCTACATTATGCCGCCGGGATACTGCTGACCACCGCCTGGCTGACGCACGCAGCCCCCGCCCACCAACATGGCGTCGCGACCCTGCAAGTCGCCCTGTCCGACACCAGGCTGCAAGTTGAATTACATTCACCCTTGATGAACCTCGCCGGATTTGAAGGTCGCGCCAATACCGAAGAGCAGCGCCAGGCTCTGGCTAACGTCAAGCAGCGTTTTACTTCGGAAATGATTCAGGCTCCTCAGTGCCAGTTGCAACAGGCGTCGTTTGATTGGCCAGACCATGACGGGCATGACCACGATGAGCATGACCATGATGAACATGACCACGACGAACACGGCCATAGCGATCTGACCGTCGTCTGGGACTTCCAATGCCCCTCAACCGGAGCCATCACCCTGGACTCCCAACTGATCACCACTTTCCCCGGTATCGAAACACTGCAGCTGCTGTGGATAACCGAACAGCAACAAGGCGCAGACAGCTTCGATAGCGACCAACCCATCCTGCTGCCACGGCCCTGAATCCGGCTACCCGCCTGATCATCAGCTGACGCCATCGTCCTCGGTGGCTCTGGTGTCAGCTTTGCTCCTCACCCTGAAAATTACCAGCCATCAAGCGAGCAAGCCGCTGGAATTCAGCCCTCTCTGAGGGCTGAAGACCTTTGGTCATGCGCTGCACAATGCATTCATCCATACGATTGAGCTCCTCCACAACCGCAACCCCTCTCTCGGTCGTCAGCAGGTACTGACTGCGTTTGTCATTGGGGTTGGGCGCTTTACTGATCAGCTCTTGATCTATCAGAGCATTAATCAGCCGCGTTACCTGAGCCTTGTCCCGCCCCAGAAAGCTGGCAATATCAATCGCCGTGCAAGGCTGTTTTCTGTCAATAATCTTGATCACCCGGAGGTGCATCGGTGTGACTTCCAGATCGAGTTGTTCTGCCTGCTGGTGCAGCTGGCGTTTTACGGCGAGCATCAGATGGAAAAGACTCTCCAATAAATATTCTTCCGACAAATGTTCTTCTGACACCAGAAAACTCCTGACAAGCAGCTAAAAAGTAGTTGACAAAATCAACCAAAAACCAATATGGTTGCTATTATCAACTACATTAAAACCGGCTTCAAGCCAGGAGACCACCATGAATACACGAACGGCACCCGACTCTCTGGCAGCAGTACCTGAAAAAACGCTCCTGCTGTACAAGATACTGACAGTCCTGGCCATCATGAGTGTGATTGGCGGCTCACTGACAGCGGTCATGACCTATATGAACGTCGGTTATTCCGATGACTTTCTGGCCGCCTGGCGAGGGGCTTTTCTCTCAGCGCTGGTCATTATGCCAGTAGGTATTCTGCTGATGGGCTTGGTCAGCAAGCTGATTGGGCTATGGCTGCCCAACAAGACGGAATTAACACGCAACCTGCTCGCCGGAAGCATCATGGCCTGCCTGATGGAATCCATCCTGGCCTTCAGTACTGCTGTCAATACGACTGGTTTTGCGGATAACGAAGCATTGCTGCATGGCTGGCTCGACGGTTTTCTCGCCGCCCTGCCTTTGGGGCTGGTATTGATGTTGATGATGTCGCTGACGATCAAACCCAAACTTGAACGCTTTCTGAAAAGCTAGATCTGGCATCCGACCCGGCCACAAGCCCTGAACCATCAGGGCTGCCATCGACAACCACAATTCAACTCGTGTTTATTCATCTGTTCATCGGAATCATGACCATGAAAGCAGCGCACCAGTACCGTATACGCATTGATCACATCAGCCCGGACGGTTCAGACACCGCCGGACAAGCGTTCGAATTTACCTTTGCCAGCCATGATGAGTTGTTGACGATTATCGACACACTGCAGCACCGATCCGATATCAGCCCGCAACAAGCAGCGCCTTTGGGGCTGGGCATCAAGCTGTTTGGCAGCGTCATGATGAAACATCGCTCCGAGCCACTGTTTGCCGACCTTTGGCCGCACTTTTCAGGCTTTATGAAAAATCTGAAAAAGCAACCACGCTAGTCATAATACAACTCGCGCTTTTCCAACTGGAGAGAATAGGCCGACTGGCCCAGACCATTGACGTTTTGCTCCAGGAACAGAACACCTTCCAGCCAGACCGGGTCGTAAATCGATTCCAGCACAAATCCATCTTCCACCTCGACATGGACAATCTGGTTCGGTGGTGGGGGTGGGACATGAATACAGGCACCAAAAAACGGTACCAGGAAAAATTCGATCACCCGTTGTTGGTCATCAAAATTGATCGGCACAATAAAACCCGGTATCCGTACCCTGACACCATTCAACTCTGCACGCGTGCGGGTCGACTCCAGTGCTGCCTGATAACGCTGCATCTGGGCGGCGTCTTCCAGTGAGGTGTCGCTGGTAATCTGGCTGGCCAGTCCGCTTGCCATATCATCTGCCGCCGATCCTTCCACAATACCGTCGAGTATCGCCGGGCGATCCATCAAGGCTGCCAAATCATCCTCGGGCAGCAGATCGATCCACTCCACTTCGCGGAGCTCCTGGCTAACGGCTTGCACCACGGGTGTTGCAGAAGCGGGAGATGAATCAGAGCACCCAGCCATAAAGAGCAGTAATAGCAAACTGCCGGATAACAAACCTGTATTCATAGTCAGTACTCAGTACTCTGAAGAATTAATGCTCTTTGCTTGTTACTATATAACAAACCACAAACCCCAGAGAAACCTATGCTGGCAATTGAGTTACGGGACGTTGAATTCCACTACCCATCCGCCCCGCCAGAGCATGCTTTACACATTCCCCATTGGCAGGTTGATCATGGCCAACGACTGTTTTTGCACGGTCGTTCTGGCAGCGGTAAAACCACGCTATTGCGTCTGTTAACCGGCATGATGTTACCGCAACAAGGCCAGATACGCATCCTGGGAGAAGACATCCAGACCATGTCGGCTTCGCAGCGGGACAGTTTCCGGGCACGCCATATTGGCCAGATTTCGCAGCAGTTTTATCTGCTGCCGTATTTGTCCGTTGCTGACAATATTCGCCTGGCGGCGGTACTGGCCAAAAAATCCAGCGCCGCGCTGGATAACAACATTTACCAGTTGCTAGAAAAACTGGACATGCCCGCCAACCTGTTCCATCAGACCGCAGGCCGTCTCAGTCAAGGCCAACAACAACGGGTAGCCATAGCCCGCGCCTTGATCAACCAGCCACCGCTGCTGTTTGCCGATGAACCCACCTCGGCGCTGGATGAAGATTCTGCCGCTGCTTTTATTCGCTTGTTACTGCAAAACCTGACCCCCGACACCACCCTGATCATGATCAGCCACGACCACCGACAGGCCGACTGGTTTGATCAATCGGTTGCCTTGCAGGATCTTACTGTCGTTAGAGAGGATATTTGAGATGTTATGGCGTATTGCTCGCTTGAGCCTCTGGCATCGGCGCATCACCATCGGCCTGATTGTGTTGGCACTGACCCTGGCGTTTGCCGTCTTGCTGGCGGTAGAACATATTCGCCACGAGGTGCGCGATACCTTTACCGGCACCGTCTCCGGGGTGGATCTGATCGTGGGTGCCCGTACCGGCTCCAGCAACCTGCTGCTGTACTCCCTGTTTGGTATCGGCAGCCCGACCCGCAACATGAGCTGGGACAGTGTTGAAACAATCCGGCAACAGCCTGCGGTTGATTGGGTCGTGCCCTTGTCAATGGGAGATTCTCATCGAGGCTTTCGCGTACTGGCCACCAGCAGTGACTTTTTCACACACTTTCATTATGGCCAGAAACATCCGCTACAGTGGCAGCACGGGCAAGGCTTTGCCACGGCCAGCGATGTGGTCATTGGCTCATCGGTGGCGCAACAACTGGGCTATGACCTCGGCGACAGTCTGGTGCTGGCTCATGGCCAGGGGCGAACCAGTTTCAGCCGCCATACCGACCATCCGTTTACCATTACCGGGGTGCTGCAACCCACCGGCACTCCCATTGACCAGACCTTGCTGATTGGCCTTGATGCCATGGACCTGATTCATGGTGGCAAACCGGGCGCACACCCTGAGTCCATCAGCGCCCTGCTGGTTGGCCTCAACAGCCGCATCCAGACCTTTACCTTGCAACGCCAGATCAACGAATTTGACGACGAAGCCCTGCTGGCTATTTTGCCTGGCGTCGAATTGTCCTTGCTGTGGGAAAACCTGGGCTGGATCGAAACCAGCTTGAGGTCGATTGCCGCGCTGGTGTTGCTGTCGTCCATGCTGGGCATGATTACCCTGCTGCTGGTGTCAATCCAGCAACGGCAACAGGAGCTTGGCACGCTACGTTCACTGGGGGCTGGCCCCTGGTTCGTATTTGCGCTGATTGAAATCGAAGTATTGCTGATTACCGCCAGCGCCTTGCTGTTGGCATTGCTGACAACCCAGCTGGGCCTGCTGGCCGCTGGTCAATGGCTGGCTCATATCACAGGTATCCAGCTGACCTTGCTGAAAATCAATGCCCGGTTACTGGGCTGGCTGGGATTGTTGCTGCTGATTTCCCTGCTCGCGGCGGTGATACCGGCCTGGCTTGCCAGTCGTCGTTCCTTGCTGCAGCAGTTACACAGTGAGTCGCATTAACAGAGGAAACGGATAATTCTCCGGGCGGTTGGTGGCAAGCCATCACCGCCCGTGCCCATCGAACAACCGGACCACCGGTATCCACAAACTGCCACCCACAAACCGGTATTCGCAAACCACTATTCATGCCAGCCAAGTACTTGCCAGAACACAATACAATGCTGGTATCTTCGTCTTGCGTGGCTATTTCTGGCACCTATCTATCTATCGAACCAAGCCGCGGCGTTATTACAAACCATATCATGGACATCAAAATGCACATCAAACACCCGTTAGTTATTATTTTTTCATTGGCCAGTCTGAGTGGCTGCGCTACCGCAGACACCTATTCCGGCTCCGGCACTGTCATTCAGGGCGCAGCCACGGTCGAGCAGAACAACCTGTTTAGCTGCGAACGAGGCCATTCACGCCTGTCTCCGGTTGGTATCAAGTCCAGCGGTCAAAAACAGTTCGTTGTGCCCGCCGAAGTCCAGTATGACGAGCGCTACTTTGCTGCCGATCTTTATAATGAATGTTCCGGCGTCACACCGCGTTCATTGGCCGAGCTGTCCGTTGAGGATGTGGCCGTTGTCAGCATTGATCCGGACGGCGAGGTCGTGACCGGTTATATTTTTGCCGACAACTATTTTGAACTCTATGTGAATGGCCAACTGGTGGCGGTTGATCCGGTGCCCTTTACCCCCTTTAACGCCAATATCGTTCGCTTCAAGGTCAGCAAACCCTATGAGCTTGCGATCAAGCTGGTCGATTGGGAAGAACATGCCGGACTCGGCAGTGAGAGCAATCGTGGCAAACCCTTTCATCCCGGGGATGGCGGATTTATTGCCAGCTTTTCCGATGGTACCCTCACCGGCCCCGACTGGTATGCCCAGACTTACTACACAGCACCGGTTTTTGATCTGAGCTGCCTTGAAGAGATCGGCTCCCGCCGTGTATCAGAACGCTGCAGCACCGCTAGCAGGGATAACGCCCGTGGCGCCTATTCTGTCCACTGGGATATCCCAACCGATTGGCAAACCAGCCAGGAATATCGGACATGGCCCGCGGCAACCACCTATTCCGAAGACGAAATAGGGGTAAACAACAAAAAAGCCTATATGAATTTCCGCGAGATATTTGGCGCAGCGGGAGCCAGCTTTATCTGGTCTGACAATGTCGTGCTGGATAACCTGGTGCTGTTGCGGCATCGCGTCGAGTAAGCACCCGGTTGCCCCTACATTGCCACCAGGCCCCCAATCAACCCCTGCTTCCGCAGGGGTTAACGCTCAGGCAGCGGCAAAATCGATACTGAAAAACAACCGGCTATCGCCTTCGCTCACCACGGGAGAGCGGTGGATCAGACCTCGTCCTTCGTTACCTTCCCAGCCTTCACCCTTGAGCAGCGCCATATCGCCGCACGACAACTGCTGGATCGCTTCGGGTATCTGGCATGGGTCGCGGGGATTACCTCCCAATGCCTGCCGGTCAGCGCCGTATTCGGCCAGCCATTCCGTACCCGGGCCATACAAGCTGGCTACCAAGCGCGCTGGCACATGGTCGACATGGAAGCGGGGGCACATGGCCTGCTGCAACGACACCAGACGAATATACATCGCCGGAGGCTCAAACAGCGCCGCAAAAATGCCAATATGCTGGCTCAACCAGCGGGCCAGTACATCGGCGTGCTGCAAGGTGGTCGGCAAGCTGCTGTTCAGCCCTTGCACCAGCTCCGCTTCGGTACCCGATAACGCCAGCCGGAAACCCGGCTGGGTCAGTGCCAGATACTGACAATCCGCTCGTAACTGTTGTCGCTCCAGCTCAGAAAAGCCTTCATGTGCCGACTCAGGCAGAATGGCGATATTGATGTCCGCTTCATACAGACGCTGCAGTTCGACAATATGGTCCACGGTCAGGCTGCGCAGCAGCGGTGTTTCGGTTTCCGGGGTTCTGTCTGCCACTATCATCCGCCAAACTCCCACTCAGGAAAGGGATCATCCATCAGGCTCCACAGCTGTCGACCGGCGGCCAGCTCCTCATCGTTCAACAAACAGGCATCCAGCTCGGCTCGTACTGTTTCTTCTGCCATTCCCTGACCAATAAACACCAGCTCCTGACGCATATCACCAAACGGTTCAACCCAGTATTCACTGATAAAATCCAGAAACTCATCATCCTCTGGCCAGTCTTGCTGCGGGATTGATTTCCAGAAACGCCCGGCACCGCCGTGATGGGCAATGCCCCCGGCCTGGCTCCACTGACCGGCAAACTCAGGCCGGCTGGCCAACCAGAAATATCCTTTTGAACGCACCAGCCGGCCCTGTCGAGCAGTCCAGTCCTGATGCAAAAAATCATAAAACTTGCGCGGGTGAAACGGCCGTCTGGCCCGATAGGCAAACGAGGCGATGCCGTATTCTTCGGTTTCCGGCACATGTTCGCCACGTAACTCCTTGAGCCAGCCCGGAGCCTGACTGGCCTGGTCAAAATCAAAAGCGCCGGTACCCAATACCGCTTCCAGAGGCACCTGGCCATGCTGGATCGGAATCTTGTCCGCCTCTGGATTCAGTGCGTCCAGAATGCCAAGCAGACGCTGTAATTGCTCGCCATCAACCAGATCGGTTTTGCTGATCAGGATACGGTTACAGAATTCGACCTGATCCACTAACAGATCGGCCACGTTACGCTCATCGTCTTCACCGAGCGATTCGCCACTTTCCTGCAAACCTTTGGCAGCATCGTAGTCTTGCAGGAAGTTCACCGCATCGACCACCGTTACCAGAGTATCGAGACGCGCCACATCAGCCAGCGAACGGCCGTCTTCATCGGCAAAGGTAAAGGTCTCAGCCACCGGTAACGGCTCGGAAATACCCGTGGATTCAATCAGCAGATAATCAAAGCGGCCTTCTTCCGCCAGCTTGCGAATTTCAATCAACAGGTCTTCGCGCAGCGTGCAGCAAATGCAGCCATTACTCATTTCGACCAGCTTTTCTTCAGCGCGATTCAGGCTCACTTGCTGGCCTACCGCCATGGCATCGATATTGATTTCACTCATATCATTGACGATCACGGCAACGCGTAAATTATCGCGATTATTCAAAATATGATTCAGCACCGTCGTTTTACCGGCCCCCAGAAAACCGGACAACAAGGTGACCGGTAACGGCTCAAAGTGCTTTGCAGACATAGTGGTGTTCCTCTTCATCAGGCAAGAGAACGCCCGCCGACCGCTAAATTTGCTGTCAGTTCTTGACGCTTCCCGCCGTTGTTATGTTATAACAACGCAAAATTTAAACAACCAAGGACTTCAATCCATGTTTGCTCAGCGGAATCGCAAGATACTTTTTCTGGCTATCACCAGTGCGCTGCTCAGTGCCTGTGGCAGCTCGGATGACAGCTCATCCAGTTCAGATGACCACGACCACAGCGATGAATACGGCCAGCGTCTGGTCATGGCTGAACAGACCAGCCAGGATATTTCCGTATATGATCGGGATGAAGCCAGCGTCAGTTTGGTTGGTCAGGCAGCGGCCACAGCCGGACAACTGTTAAAATCCGATGATGGCCTGAGCGCTGCTCTGGTTACGGCTTCTGGCGTGCAATTTATCAGCAGTGGTCTGGACACTGAGCCAGAAACTGACCCCGTCTTTCTGGATGCCCTGACCGTCACGCAAGATGACCCACAAATGGTCATGACAGAAAACCACTTTGCCCTGCTGCAAAACGGCGTTACCGAATTCTACCCGGCTGAAGACCTGACAAGCGCCAGCGGCCCGGAAGAAGACTTTACTCTGGTTGATATTACCCAGACCTTTCCGGCACTGATTCTGGATGAAGGCGAAAGCCTGTATGCCGCCTTCTATAACAATCAGGTGCACCTTTACAGCGACGGCGAGATACTGAGCAGCCATACCTGTACATCACCTTCTGCCGCCATGCAGAACGACGAACTGGTATTGATCCAGTGTGATGAAGCCTTGCGTTACGTGGTCGTGGACGAAGACGACAGCGACGTCCATACCGCCTACAGCGGCACTACCTTCACCGGCGAAACCGTCAGCGGCTGGAACAGCGGTGGTGACTATATCTTGCTGTACAGCACCGATAGCAACACCGTTTCGATGGTTTATCCTCACGGCGACCACACCCACAGCAGCGATCCCGGGTTCAGCCTGGAAGAAGGCCAGAACATTTGTGCTGCTGCCCTCAACGACGAAGCAACTGCCGTTATCGCGGTATATGACGACGCCACTGCCGAAGTGCTTGACCTGAGTGATAGCGGTCTGGACCCAGCCAGTATCAGCCTCAGCGAAGTCGATAGCGCCAGCTTCAGCTGCGATGATATACAATTGGCTGCTGGCAGCTCGGCCTTCATGATCACCGATAACAGCGGCGGTCATCTGTACACGGTTGACTCCCATGACGGTGGTGCCTGGCATTTACATGGCAGTGCACTGGCACTCTCCAGCGGCATTGCAATCCAGTCTACCGTGATGCTGGAAGCGGATGACGACGACGAAGATGATGACGACGACGACCATGACCATTAACAGGCGAGGCACCACCGGAAACGGTGGCGCCTCGGCAGATACCTCTGCCAACCCTCCCCGGACCCGCAAGCGGTCGGGGGGTGTATTACCACGGCCAATGGCAACCGCTATTGGCTTGCCATTACTAATACTCGCCACCCTGTCCCACGCAGAGACGACAAGCGCCGATACAGGCGCTTCAGACAACACAGAAAGCAACCAGGAAGACTGGCTCGACCTCGAAGAAATTCGCGTCACTGCCCCGGAACAAACCCCATCCGAAGCCGCCACCCAGGTTCTCGATCAACAGTCGATTCAGGGTAACCGCAGCCAGTCACTGGGGGCCTTGCTGGAGTCCATGCCCGGCGTCAGCAACGCCTCGTTTGGCCAGGGCGTTGCCCGTCCGGTCGTACGCGGATTATCCGGCAACCGGGTACAAATCCTGACCAATGGCGCAGACAGCGCGGATCTCTCCGCCATGAGTTCCGACCATGCCCCAATGGCCGACCTCGCCGCTGCAAACCAGGTTGAGCTGGTGCGAGGTCCGGCTGCTTTTCGCTTCGGCAGCGGTATCCTTGGCGGCATTGTTAACGTCCAGGACCAGCGTATTCACGACACCGAACTGGATGGCATCAACGGTGAAGTCACTCTGGGATATTCCAGCAATGATCAGGGCTGGACTCGTATTGCCCGGCTTGATGCCGGTAATGGCCAAACCATTGTGCATATCGATGGCTTTGACCGTGAAGGCAATAATTATCATGCAGGTGCGAATGGTGCACAGAGCGGCGACCGCACTGGCGAAATTCTCAACAGCGACACCAGCAGCCAGGGCATGGCACTGGGCCTGAGCCGGATCTTCGACAATTACGGCTACATTGGTCTCAGTATCAGCAACCTCAGCAGCGACTACGCCGTCCCTAACGAAGACAACGATGACACCCGGGTCGCTCCCGACCAGACGCGCTACGACCTGCGCGCAGAACTCCCCCTCAATAGCAGTTGGGCCGAGGCCTGGCGATTACAACTGGGCTGGAGTGATTACGAACACGATGAATTGACAGACGACCTGGTGGTCGGCTTGTTTATTCAGGAATTCCGGGAATGGCGCACCGAACTGGACTACCAGACCGAGTCAGGCTGGGTCGGCACCCTGGGTATCGGCAGCAACCAGCGTAATTTTGAACTGTGCCATGACCATTCCGGTTGCGAACAGATTGCCGACCACAGTGATGAAGATTGGGATGGCACCCAAGGGTCTGACTTCACTCTCTACGAAGGCTATGAATTTGCCCACGACACGCCCATGCCGGCGACCGTCAATCGCGATATCATCGGTTTCTGGCATGCCGACCAACAGCTGATCTTTGGCCAACTGTCTCTCGGTGGCCGTATTGAACAACGCCAGATTGAGGCAGATGAAACCGTTATCAGTGCCAGCTTCCGCCAGGATGAGTCGTATTACAAAACCCGTCAGTACACACCCGTGTCACTGTCCGCCAGCCTCACTTACGACCTGAACGACGTCAGCCAGATGATCGCCACGCTCTCACGCCTGCAGCGGGCACCCACCACCGACGAGCTGTACTGGAATGGTGACCATCATGCCACTTTCTCCTTTCAGCTGGATAACCCCGACCTCAAGCTGGAAACCGCCCGGGCGCTGGATATCAGCTGGCAAAGTTACCCCGATGCCGACGCCAGCCAATGGCGTATCAGTGGTTACTTTTACGACTATCAGGACTACATCTATAACGACCTGAAAGAGTTTACCGACCCTTACCACGGCAACCGGGTGTACCGTCATGAACAGACCGATGCCCGCCTGGCCGGTGTCGATGCCACCTGGGTACACCCGATCAACGAGCAATGGGGGCTGGATATGGGAGCTTCCCTGACCCGCGGCTGGCTGGTGCAATCTGGCGACGACCTGCCACGTATGCCAGCAGACAACCTGATGCTGGCCATCAATCACCAGCACAACACCACCCGGCTACGAGCTGAAGTGTTCTACCACGCTCGTCAGACACGCGTCACCGCGGCAGAAACCATCAGCCCGGACTGGTATCAGCTAAATCTCTCCGCACGGACAGAAATCCGGTTTGCCAACCAAACGTTGCGACTGGATGCCCAACTGCGCAACCTCACCGACCAATACGGCGAACAGCACACCTCCTATCTCAAGGAGTACGCTCCCGTCATGGGACGTAACCTGTTGCTGGAACTGCAATGGCCCTTTGGTAATGGCTAACATGAGAGAGGGTAAATACGAGAGTGGATGATTAAAACAGGGCGTGGAGACACGCCCTGCCAACTGCCCGGCTGTTGGACTGTTGAATGCTGGCATCGAAACCCTGGATCCTGTTGGCTAATCGGTCTTGACCGCCGACAACGGCTCCGGCCGACGCCATAACCAGATCAGCACCAGCGCCATACTGGTATCTGCCAGAACAATAATCCAGATCGGCAGATGCAGCAGACACATCACCAACGCCGATAAGAACATACTGACCGTCGCTGCATACTTGGCAGAACGAGGCATAGAGCCACCATCCCGCCAGTTACGTATCAATGGCCCGGTCAGATGATGCGACTCCAGCCAGACTGAAAACCGGGCAGAACTGCGCGCGGCCGCCCAGGCCGCGATCAGAACAAATACCGTAGTCGGCAACCCCGGTACAAACACCCCGATAACGCCCAGCGCCAGACTGGCAGCAGCCAGCATCATCAACAGCAAACGCAATGGCGCTGTTACCATGGTGTGTTTCGGGTCAGGCCGAGATGCCATACGCGTTACGCAATTCAACGGCAAAACAGGTAAACGCTGCCTGAGCCGCTTCCCCTAACTGACGTTCTTCTTCTTCGCTCATCGGTAGCTCATTCACCAGTGCAGTAAAGGCTTTCCAATGCCTGGCGCGGCCTTCTGGTGATGCCGCCAGATGGCGAGCACCAAACTCATCCGATAACCCCAAAGACTCCGATGCCTTCTTGCGCAACACCGCCGCCCCCAACGTCGACCCCTCCGACACAAACAACCAGCCCAACACCTGAGCCGTCGTCAGATCATCGGCATTCATCACATCGGCCTGTGGGACTTCCTGCCCCAGATCCTTCAAGTCCGCCGCTGCGGCTGGCAGACGGCTGCGGTCTTCCAAATCAGGGAGCAGTGATTTCAGCGTCGGATTACGGTACAAATCCGCAATCTTCTGCTGAAACTGATACTGAACACAGACCCAGATAGCAAAGTTTTCGCGGGTAGCAAATGGATTGCCCTCAGCCACCAACCGGTGCAGCTGCTGATGCTGGGCATCGGTAAGTACTTCAAGTTGCTTGGTGCGGCTACGTTCCGCCGTACTGGTGTTTGTCATGCTGTTCTCCTTACGCTGTTTGAGGGCCTTGGCTTGTCTGATCTCATCTGATTTGTCGGCCAATAGAATGGCCACTGGTAGCCCAGAGTGAGCACCGGATTAAATAGATGTCCCCAAGTATTTATGCTGCATGGCAACATTTTTGCCACGCTGTACTTACCAAGACGTACAAGTCTGGGGAGAGGGCAAAAAAAACGCTGACAATGTGACGCAGACAGACAGGGAGTTCTCGCCGCCAAGCCATTCATTCTGCCCAAACTCAGAATCATGCTTGAAATAATCAGTCCCTTATAGATAATGAGAACAATTATCATCAAGTGTTTTCTGATGCGAGGCCGGGAATGCAGAGTACGACAAGCGAACGCGAAGCACTGAGCCTGCTATACACCAACCATCACCATTGGCTGCGCAACTGGCTAAACCAGAGAATGGGCAGCTCCGAACGGGCTGCCGACCTCGCTCACGACACCTTTATCCGGGTACTGCTGAACCACTCACAGCTCCACTCCTTGCGCGAGCCCAGAGCGTACCTGAAAACCATCGCCAGCCGATTGCTGATCGATGACAGTCGTAAACGCCGGGTAGAACAAGCCTGGATCGAAGCCTGGACAGAATTCAATCAGGAAGATGCCTGCAGTTGCTCCGCCGAAACCCAGGCCGAAGTGACCGAACTACTCACCGCCCTGGTCCGCATGCTGGAAGGGTTGCCAGAAAAAGTACGTAATGCGTTTATCTGGAGCCGCCTGGAAGGGCTGACGTACGCCGATATAGCACAACGCCTGAACGTCTCCCACAGTAGCGTCAAACAGTACATCGCCAGTGCCATGCTGCACTGTTACGACCTGCTGGAAAACTGAGCCAACCCATATGGCAAGATCAGAACCCGCGTCAATCAATCGCAAGATTCTTCATCAGGCGGCACTGTGGCATGCCACTCTGGGCGATGAACAGGTCACCTCCAAACAACGCCAGGATTTTGAACGCTGGCGTCAACAAAGCATACGCCACGAACAGGCTTTCGATCGGATGGCCAGCGTCTGGCAACAGCTGGACCATATTGAAGAAGACTTGCGTCTGCCCGCCGCCAAAGCATTACAACAAGCAACCCGGACAAAGCGTTCCACATTGCCTCTGGTCGCCATGGTGACGCTATCAGCCTGCTGGATCAGTCTCAGCAGCGAACTATCCGGGCTATTCTCGGATTATCACACCAGCCACGGCCAGCGACAGCAAATCACACTCAACGATGGCAGCGAGATCATCCTTAACACCGACTCGGCCATTGACGTCGACTTTACGAACCAGCAACGCCTCATTCATCTGAAACAGGGCGAGCTGTATATCACCGTTGCTGCCGATGTCAGCCGCCCGTTTGTGATCCAGACCGAGCACGCCACAGCCACTGCACTCGGCACCCAATACGCCGTTCGGGTACGCCGTCAGACAACCGAGGTGGTCGTGACCGAATCCAAGGTCAACGTCTGCCCGGAACAGACGTCCCCCTGTGTAGTGACCCATCAAAACGAAGCCACCAGCGCGGATAACCAACAGGTCGCCACACCTCATACGGTCGATGCAGACCTCCACACCGCCTGGACCAGCGGCAAGCTGGTGGTCGACAACTGGCCTCTCTCCAGACTGCTGGCAGAAATATCGCGTTATTACCCCGGCCCCTTGCTGTATAGCGACACGGCGCTGCAATCCATCCAGGTCTCCGGCGTCTTTATCCTTGATGCCCCCGAACAAATCCTCACCCATCTGGAGCACAGCTTGCCAATCCGGGTTAACCGGGCTGGCAAATTCTTTGCCATGGTACGGCCACGTAATCACTGACCAACCGGCGGGCACTGCCGTACCGGCCTTATCCTCGTATCGCCATTCTGCGTCATTGAGTTGTTCAATCCCTCTGTGCCAGCCCTGATAGGCCGCCCTGGCTGAACACCTATAAAACACCCGTTAGTCACTCGAAATTTACCGACCGCAAAAACATTCAATTTTTTCTGCCCGATTTTTATGGTGGTGCGTCTTATAGTACAAATGCAAACAAGAATACTTCGCACCTATGAAAAACAACCTTACCAACAGCAACGCCACAACCTTGCTGGCCATCTGTCTGTTACTGCCTGCAGTAGCCCCGGTACAGGCAGAAAGCCAGATCACAGGCCAGACACAAGAACAGACAGGTCAGAACTACCAGATCCCGGCTGGCTCCCTGACCTCCGTCCTGAATCGCTTTGCGCTCGAAGCCGGGGTGTCGGTACTGTTTGATCCCGCTATCACGAAAAACCGAACCAGTGCCGGCCTGCAAGGGGAATACCGCATCGGAGAAGGTTTTTCCTTGTTACTGCGCGGCACCGGCCTGTCTTTCCGGATAGAAAACAACGGCCAACAAGTAACCGTCTATGATCCGGCCGCCTCTCTTATCGAAGCACCTGTCGGCACCCTGATGCTGGACACCATGCAGGTGGTTGCCCAGTCGGGTTCCCGCTCCCAGATTTATGAACGCGCCGACGGCACCAGCATCATCGGCCGCACCGAGATGGACCGCACCGGCCCGCGCCATGCCAGTGAAATTTTGCAGTCCACCGCCGGGGTCTACACCGCCACCAATGAACAGAACCCCAGCGTTTCAGTGAATATTCGAGGCCTGAAAGACTTTGGCCGCGTCAATATGAACATCGACGGCATGCGCCAAAACTTCCAACGCAGCGGCCATGGCCAGCGTAACGGCGAAATGTTTTTTGATACCGAATTCCTGAGCGAAGTAGAAGTGCAAAAAGGCGCTTACGCCGGAGCCGGTGGCGCCGGCGCCAGCGGTGGGGTTGCCACCTTCAAAACCCTGGAAGCCGACGACATTATTGCCGCAGATAAAACCTCTGGCGGCCGCTTGCGGCTGGCCAGTGGCGTTGGTAAATGGGCCAATGGCCAGAACCCGTCCGGCTCTTTGGTATTGGCATTCCGGCCCACAGATCGTACTGATGTGCTGATTGGCTACAGCCGCAAAGACTCCGATCAATACGAACCGGGTACACAAGGGGATGCGGTTTATTGGGGACAAAACGACTATTACATTAATACTGGCATTGTGAATGGCACCGGCCAGGAAATGGAATCCTGGATTGCCAAAGCGAACTGGCACATTACCGATGATCTGATACTGAAAGCCAGTGCGATCAGTACCACCACCCGCTACGGCGAAAGCTCAGCCATTGATACCGATCAGGCCAGCACCTACAAGGAATACCAGAAATACTGCGATACCGACTCCGACTACTACGGCCAATATCCGGATTTTTGTGCCTCCTACAGCTACGACAGCGAAGGCATTTACCCTATCACCAGCACCAATGATACCGACACCCAGAGTTATGCGCTTGATCTCTACTACAACCCTGACTCCCACTGGATCAATGCCCAGGCCAAGCTGTATCAGGTATCCACTCATAATATCAGTCAAGACAGCGACGACAGCTACAGCGTTACCACACACACCGACACGCTGGGCGGGTTGCTGAGCAACCGCTCTGAATGGTCATCGGGCCATACCCATCTGATGCTGGACTACGGCATTGAGGTTTTTCAGGATCGCAACCGGCCGGATGCCGACTCCGAAGTACTGAGTGATAACGACGTGGATTTACTCGCCGGCAGCACACCGGAGGGCAAACGTCAGCTCACCGGCCTTTGGCTCAGCAGCAACTGGCAATACCGACGTCTGACTCTAACACCCGCCATTCGCTGGGAAACCTATCGACTGTGGGGTAACACCGGTTTTTATGACTCCGATGCACGCGCTGATTCAGAAACCTATGGTGAGCAGTTATGGCAGTACGCCGATATAGATGTTGATCGCAGTGATAACCGCTGGTTACCCAGTCTGGGACTGGCCTACGACCTGATACAAGACCCATCCAATCAATTACAACTGTTTGCCAGTGGCGGTCTTTCATGGCGGCCACCACAAATCACCGAAACCCTGACCGCGAGCACCCAGCCCAGCCATGTGACCGCGGTGAATACCTACCCCAACTGGATGCTGGAACCAGAAGAAACCCGCAGCTGGGAGTTAGGCTTTAACTGGCAGCTAACCAGCCAGAAAAACCCGCAAAACACCCTGAGCGTCAAGCTGCTGCACTATTACAACCGCACAGAAAATTACATTATTTATGGGACAGGGACAGCAACACCAGGCTTTGTGGGCACGCCTTTTTATGCCTATAGCTCGATGTACGTCAATGCACTCAATGACCTGATTTACGAAGGCGAAGAGTTACAGCTGGATTTTACTTTTTATAATTTTTACGGCGGCCTCAACCTCACACGTACCGAACGTGGCTACACCCGTTTCAATGATCATGAAGATTGGGGATTACTCTATAACGCCTGGGCTCTGGGCGGCCCGGATGGCGAAGACCCGTCAAGTTATTGCCCTGATTATGTCAACGAAGACTGCATCGCTGCCGGCACTCTGTATTTCCCACCAGAACCGGAATGGACCGGCAAGATAACGCTCGGTGCTCGTTTGCTTGATAACACACTGGATATCGGTATGACTCTGACAGGGGCTACCCAGACCGGGCAATACGGCTCCCTCTGGGGAACTCTGGATGGAACAGAAGACGTTGCCGGAGAAAAAATCGGCTTGCGCCCTTACACCGTTCTGGATGCCTACGGCAGCTATCAGCTCAGCGAAGCACTGCAACTGGGCTTTAATCTGAAAAACATCACCGACCGGGAATATATCCAGGCCATGGGCGACGGCATGGTACTCACCTATGCACCGGGCCGAACCCTTACCGCCAACTTACAGTGGGGCTTCTGATGATCCGGCATGCATTGGATATCACCCCAACACTTAACGCTATTGCCATCAGGGTGGCGCGGCAACGCCACCCTGAAGCAACCACGGCCTTGATCCCGTCAAGGCCACCCTCTGGTCATCTCGTACAACACCGGAAAGCAGCGTTTACCTATCACATACAGGCTCTGATTCTACCGGATTTTACGGATACGACCACTTGTAAACTCAACCTGATCATGGAGATTTCAATATGAGTTTAACCATTACTTACGACAGTAACTTTTCCAGCTACGACGGCCTGCAGGACTACTTTACTTATTACGAAACCACCTACAGCGAGACCACACACGCCGCCAATATGACCTTTGCTGACGGCCCAGGCAGCGACCTGGATATTGGTGACGAAACTTACAGTGAGTCTTACTACTACACCCAAGTGATCGGTAGTGACCTGGCCAACACCATGACTTCTGAAAGTGATGTCAGTTTTCTGATTGCAGGTGAAACCGTCACTCTGGAAGACAGCAGCGGTACCACTTACTCTTCCGATGACATGATTTACACCGGTGGCACCTCACCATCCCACACTCTGGCCGGTGCAATCGATACTCTGACCTTCGGTGATGGTGCTTACAGTAGCGGTAGTCTGGCCTCTGATTTGTTCGCCATTGATGGCCTGTACGAAGCCATTGGCAACGGCATGTTGGATAACGACAGTGATGGTGCTTACGACGAAATTATTGATCGTAACTCTGCTACTGACGACAACGATGTGCACGATCTGATTAATGGTCTGATGAGCGGTGATACCAGTACGCTGGAAACCATCCTTAACGCCAATGACATTACTCACAACGGAACCAGCGTTGCCGATACGTTTGATGCCTTTAGCGGTCAAGATGAGTTTGTCCTGAGCGGGGGTGATGACCTTGTTAATGCCGGTTTCCAAGTCGGTTCCGGCGGTGATGTCATCAATATTGATGGAATCAACAGCTTTGCAGATGCGGCCGCTGCTGTTACCGCGGTTGATTACAGCACGGGTAATGCCGTGCTCACCTACTATGAAGGGTTTATTGCACATACAGTTGAAATCACAGGTGTTTCATCTGGCCTAACTACGGACAACTTTGTTGTTTAATTAACCTTTGGGGCTGCCTTTTTAAGGCAGCCCTTTTTTATTTTCTGGAGAAGAAATATGTTTTCCAAACGTATAATCAGCACTCTGTTACTAACGGGAATCAGTTTCAGTTTGCAGGCCGCTCCGTCGGTTGAGAGAATTTATTCCACCGATCAAACGGATATTGTACTCACCAAGTTTATTTACGGTTCTGACGGTCGTCTTTACGGCAAATATATCGATGGATCTTCATCTCCATCTGTTCTCTCTATTTTATCGATGGAACCCGATGGCAGTGACCCGCAATTGGATGAAGTCGACTTTTACTATGAAGCCACTACTTTGGTCAGTAATCATCGCGGGCAGATTTTTTTAGGGCACAGAGCAGAAACTCGCTGCCCAGAGATTCTTCGAGAAATACAAGGGAGTAGTGAGATTACCGGCCGGGTTTATGGTTCCATTACTAAATATACCCCTTGGGCTGAGGAAGCTTCGGAAAGAATGGTGGATATGACAACCAATCTGGGTGCGGCCATTTGTCCAACCGGCAATATGGTGTTGGATAACGACGATAATCTCTACTTTATCAGTAAGGCTGAAGGCGATACAGAAATTGAGGCTGTTAACCGTATTTACCGTTTAAGTGCCGAAGGCGAATTAGAAGTTATCAAAGAATTTGTTGTGGACGCAGAAGGCGACAATGAAGAGCAAGCGCTCGAAGAAGGTTATGATCCCGTCAATTTATTTATCAATGCCGATGGCCAGACGATTTACGGCATAAATACCGAGGGGGGCAATAAAAGTTTTGAAAGCGGTGGCACCACTTTTAGAGTTGGAACCATTTTTAAAATCGATACCGCCAATAATTATGACTATTCGGTACTACGCCAAGCTTATATTCTGGAAGACCCAGGTTTAGACTCTGAAGCATGGTTAACCACCACTAACGATAAACTTTATTATATTACCGATGGCCATCCGGCAGTAGATGGTGGTGATGGAATACTCAATAGCCTGGATTTATCTTCCGGCGATACAGACACCATTGATGCTTCCTGGGTAAAGGTTATTGATTTTGAAGGGGCCTCTTCGCCAATGGGTAATTCACCGCGTACTTTGCAATTGGGCATGGATGGAATGATTTACGGCGTCACTAGTAAGGGCGGAAGCAATGTAACAACAAATGCCAACGGTGAGGGAACCTTATATAGGCTCGACCCCGTAACCGACATATTTGAAACCTTATATGAGTTCAGTTCTGACAATGATGTAAAAGCCTTTCCGGTCGGTCTTAGCCCTGTCAGCCCAGACGGTAACTTTTTTGGTTCAACTACAGCTTCAAGCAGTACGGTGTTTAAAGTCGATACCGATATTATCCCAACGTCTCCAGTTATCACCGCCTTTTGGACAGAAACCCCTGAATTGACTTGGGAGTCGGGGGCTTTGCAGGCCACTTTGAACTGGAATGTCACGAATCCATCCGGGGAACTCAGCGACGTAACTTGTAGCGCCAGCGGCGACTGGGACGAGGCCATCTCTGAGCTGACAGATGCCAGCCAAACAGTGGTTATCGCTAACGAAGGCACCAACGAATTTGTCCTGACCTGTGATAACGGTACAGAACAATCCAGCCAAACCCTCAGAGTGCTGGCCTCCGGTCTACCGGATCCAGTATCCATTATTGATTTTCGTTCAGATTTGTACGAAGTCGAACAAGGTGAAACCTTTACCATCAATTGGCAAACCGAAAATGCCGCCAGCTGTGACACTAACTGGGGCACATTGGATACCGAGCAAGCTGTCAGCGGCTCTAAAGAAATTACAGGAGTACCCGGCGAGTATACGTATGAGCTGACCTGTACCGGTCTGGGTGGCGATGAAGTATCGGCAACGCCTTTAGATATAACTGTCGAAACCAGTGAATCCGTTGATGCCGGCTCCTCCTCCGGCGGTGCTTTTAACCCTCTTCTGCTGCTACCCGCAGCCTTGCTGTTGTTCCGTCGCCGTCGGGTGACGTCGGCCAGTTAATCCATGGATAGCCTCTGCCCCGGTTTCCGGGGTACAGCAATCACTCATAACGACCATAACCACCATTAAAATAACCGTCTTTAACAACTACCTTTAATCGCTATCTCAGTCGGCGCAGTTACCCAGCGCCGGCTGGATAAAAAGCCTGAATCCCGGAGTCTGTTATGAAACCTGAAGCGGCTGCCTCAGCCAATACTTCCCCACTGCGTGAGGCGTTGTTGGGCTGCAAGTCGGTGTTTATGTCGGTGGCGGCCTTCAGTGCCGTGATCAACTTACTGATGCTGGCTCCGGCTATTTATATGTTGCAGGTGTACGATCGGGTGATCAGTTCGCAAAACAGTATGACGCTGTTGATGCTCAGTCTGATCTTGCTGGGCTTGTATCTGTTAATGGCAGCGCTGGAGTTTATTCGTAGTCGGGTGCTGGTGCGGCTGGGCACAAAGCTGGATATTCAGCTCAGTCAACAGGTGTATTCGTCGTCTTTTATTGCCAGTTTGCGCAAGGGCGGCTTTAACGCCAACCAGTCGTTGGGTGATCTTAACGGTATTCGTCAGTTTTTGACCGGCAGCCCCTTGCTGGCGTTTTTTGATGCGCCCTGGGTGCCGGTGTATCTGGCGGTAATCTATATGTTTGATGTCTGGTTGGGTTTGTTTGCAACGGTGGGCAGCCTGGTGTTGATCGGGCTGGCGATACTGAATGAAAAACTCACCCAAAAACCCTTGCAGGCAGCCAATCAGTCGTCAATCAAATCCGGTTATCAGGCGGACTCGGTATTGCGTAATGCCGAGGTGATTGAGGCCATGGGCATGTTGCCAGCGTTGCGGCAGCGCTGGTTTCAGTTACACCAACAGTTTTTGGATCATCACCGCATTGCCAGTGAAAAAGCCGGTTCGGTGGCGGCGGCCAGTCGTGGTATCCGTATTACCTTGCAGTCGATGATTCTGGGGTTGGCGGCGTTGCTGGTGATCTCGGGTGAGATCAGTGCCGGGATGATGATTGCCGCTTCTATTTTAATGGGTCGTGCTCTGGCTCCGGTGGATGCGGTTATTGGCGCCTGGAAGCAATGGACCACAGCGCGGCAGTCTTATCATCGGCTGTCGGAGTTGCTGCAGGCCTGCCCTCCTCCTGTAACAACATTGTCTCTGCCCGCCCCTTCTGGTGAATTGAGTATTGAACATCTCAGTGCTGCAATACCAGGCACACGGCAAGTGGTGTTATCACGACTGAATTTCCAGTTGCCATCCGGCAGTGTGCTCGGCGTATTGGGGCCGTCTGGCTCTGGCAAGTCGACATTGGCGCGGCTATTGGTTGGGGTATGGCCTGCGGCATCTGGCAAAGTCCGTCTTGATGGAGCGGATATTTTTCGCTGGAACAAAGCGGAGCTTGGCCCTTCGCTGGGGTATCTGCCGCAGGATGTCGAGCTGTTTGCCGGTTCCATCAGCGATAATATTGCCCGCTTTGGTGAGGTCGATGCCGAGCAGGTGGTCGCGGCGGCCAAGCTGGCGGGTATCCATGAGCTGATTCTGCAAAAACCCGACGGTTACGAGACCCTGTTGGGAGAAAACGGCCGGGGATTATCCGGCGGTCAACGCCAGCGGGTCGGGCTGGCTCGGGCCTTGTACCGCAACCCGGCGTTACTGGTGCTGGATGAACCGGACGCCAGCCTGGATGACGCTGGCGAACAGGCCCTCAAGCAGGCAATCATTAGCCAACAACACAGGGGCGGTACGGTGGTGGTGATTACTCACCGTCCAGCGCTGGTGTCGTCCTGCTCCCATTTGTTGGTATTGGCGGATGGCCAGATGCGCGCCTTTGGGCCAAGGGAGCAGGTGTTGTCGGGGGCGGCGAAGAAGATCAGGCCAACGCCGGAAGTTTATCACTCGCCAACGGTGTCGTTCAGCACAGCAGCCCCATCGTCGGCCCCAGAATCACCTTCAACGCCTTCGTCTTCGTCTTCTTCAAAATCCCACTCCACAGAGGCCAGCGGACAATGACCGTAACCACATTGCCATATGCTCACACCCTGCGCGCAGCCAACACAGAGATGGCCATTCCCTACCAGAGTCAGCGCTATGTACGCGCCGGCTGGCTGTTGATTATTGCCGGTGTACTGGGGTTTCTTGGCTGGGCCTCATTGGCACCACTGGACAAGGGCGTTCCGGTCAATGGTCAGCTGATCGTCGAAGGGCAGCGCAAGAGTCTGTTTCATCCGGATGGCGGTCAGATTGAGCGTATTCTGGTACGCGACGGCGACCAGGTCCACGCAGGGCAGGTATTGATCCGTCTGAATCCGACCCGGGCCGAGGCGCATCTGCGTGAAGTGCAGATTCAGTACGACAATGCCCTGGCCTTGCTGACTCGTCTGAAAGCGGAACGCGATGGGCAAGCAAACATTGAGTTTCCGGCGGACTTGATGGAGCGGGCCACCGACGCCGTACACAGCCAGCAACGGTTGTTCCAGGCCCGGCAGCGCTCACTGGCACAAGCCTTACAAAGCTACGATGAAATCATCACCGGCATGGATTACCAACTGAAAGGTCTGAGCGACAGCAATAGCAGCCGCCGTCGTCAGCGTGCCACGCTGGATGAGCAACTAGCGGGAATGAAAGCACTGGAAAAATCCGGTTATGTCTCCCGGGTACGCTTGCTGGAAATGGAGCGCCTGCACGCCGAAACCGACAGTAAACTGGCCGAGAATATCGGTCAACTAGGGCAATTGCAGCAACAGCTGCAAGAGTTAGCCATCCGCCAATCGTCGCATCAGCAATCCTTTCTCGAACAGGTACACGAAGCCTATGCCGAGGCTGAACTCAATCTGTTATCCCTGGCGCAAAAGCTGCGCTCAGCCCAATACAGCCTGGAGCAAACCCGGGTATTGGCCCCTGTCAATGGCGTGGCCATGGGGCTGAGTGTATTTACCGAAGGCGGCTTTATCAATCCGGGCAGTCATCTGCTCGATGTGGTGCCTGCCAGAGGCACCCTGGTCGTTGAAGCCCAGGTACCAGTGCACCTGATCGATAAAGTCGAACCCGGTTTACCTGTTCGGATTCTGTTTCCTGCGGCCAACCAGAACCGTACACCCGATATCATGGGCACGGTTGCAACCGTCGCCGCCGACCGCTCGGAAGATGATCAGACCGGCCTGCCCTACTATGCCGTGCTGGTCCGTATTGGCCCGGATGGTTATCAACAATTAGAGGATTTCACCCCAAGACCGGGTATGTCGGTCAGTCTGTTTATTCGTACCGGTGAACGCACACTGATGAATTATTTACTCAAGCCACTGCAAGACCGGGCCAATAGCGCACTGGCAGAGGAGTAGTCTTGCCACGGGCATCCAACCCCACGGACAAAGCCAGGCTCAATGCTCAATGGTGCACGGCGCGCAAGATTACGCCGTAGCAGCACCATTAAAATGTTTACCCAGCATGGCGTGATAGAAGTTATGGTCGGTCAGTACCCCCACCAGTTTGCCATGTTCAGCCAGCACCACGGGTTGCTCGGTGGCGTAACGGATTTCGATCGCCCGTCGCATGGAAATATCTGGCGTTGTCATTGCCATGGTGCCCAGTGGTGGCATATCCGTGTTGGCCTCGATGCCGCATTGTTGCATGGGGACCGGTTTGCCGTGGCGATGGGCCGTTTTGCCATCGGACGCCAGCCAGATGTCTTTTTCGCTGCACACCAGGGTGTCGTTCCCTTGCCGCGTCAGCTCATCCGCTGCGGTCATCAGAGACCGGCCAGCCAGGACATTCAATGGGTTGGTATGGGCAACAAAGTCTTCCACATAGGCGGTGGCCGGGTTCATTACAATGTCTTCCGGTGCGCCCTGCTGAATAATCCGGGCTGATTCCATAATGACGATATTGGTGCCAATTTTTAACGCTTCGTCCAGGTCATGGGACACAAACAGAATGGTCTTGTTGAGGCTGCGCTGCAGCACCAGCAGTTCATCCTGTAGCTGCGCCCGAATCAGTGGGTCGAGTGCAGAGAATGGCTCGTCCATCAACAGAATATCGCTGTCCATGGCAAATGCCCGAGCCAGGCCAACCCGCTGTTGCATGCCTCCGGATAGCTCCGCCGGTAATGCATCCTTCCAGTCGGTCAGACCGACCATGTCGAGTTTTTCCATGGCTTTCTGATGGCGCTCGGCCTTGCCTTGCCCCATCAGTTCGAGACCATAAGCAACGTTGTCGAGCACCGATAACCAGGGCATCAGGGCAAATTTCTGGAATACCATCGATACCCGTTCGGCCCGCAGCCGCCGCAAGGTATTGGCGTCACAGCTGCCGACATCAACCTGGCCGTCGCCATCCTTGACCAGTACCTGACCACGAGAGATCGGATTAAGGCCGTTCACCGCCCGTAACAGGCTGGACTTGCCGGAGCCAGACAACCCCATCAAGACACAGATCTCCCCTTGCTTGACCTCGATGCTGGCGTTATGCACGCCCACCACACTGCCAGTGGATTCGATGATCTGCTGGCGGGTTTTACCCTGATCCAGCAATGCCAGCGCGGGGGCGACCGTGTCGCCAAAAACAACATCAAGATTTCTGATAGAAATGGCGTTCATGGTTATACCTCTGCCTTGCCCGGCGCTTTGAAAATACGATCGAGAATAATAGCCACCAGCACGATGGCGATACCGGCTTCAAAGCCTTGCGAAATATTCACCGTGTTGAGTGCCCGGATCACCGGTTTGCCCAAGCCATCGGCACCGACCAGCGCGGCCACCACCACCATGGATAACGACAGCATGATGCACTGGGTCACACCGGCCATAATGCTGGGCAGCGCAGCAGGCAGCTCGACTTTCCACAATAATTGCCGGGGCGTGGCACCAAAGGCCTTGCCCGCTTCAATCAGTTCTTCCGGGACGTTACGAATGCCGAGGTAGGTCAGCCGGATCGGGGCGGCAATGGCAAACACAATGGTCGAGATCAGGCCGGGCACCACGCCAAGGCCAAACAGCACCAGGGTCGGGATCAGGTATACGAAGGTTGGGACGGTCTGCATCAGGTCGAGCACCGGCCGCAAATAGTTGTACACCTTGGGTTTGTGACCGGCATAGATGCCTACGGGGACACCGGTCAGAATACAAATCGTGGTGGCGGTGACGACCAGCACAAAGGTCTCGATCATCTCGGCCCAATAACCAAGGTTGATAATCAGCAGCATCGAGGCGACAACAAACAGCACCAGCCGGATGCTGCGGTGCAGAAACCAGGCCATGGCTGCTGTCGCAATAATCGGTACAGCCGGGTGAAACCATTGGAACAGAGTCACCAGCGAGGTGATCACCCATTCCAGAGAAATGGACACCAGGTCAAAAAACCAGGCTCCGTGGTCGGTCAGCCAGTCGACGAATGTTTCCATCCATGCGCCCAGCGGCAATTTGTTATCGGACAGCCAGTTCATATCAAGCCTCTGTTTGTTCTGTTTTTTTTTGATCTGGTCATTCTGATCGTTAGCGGAAATCTCTGGAGAAGTCTGCGTTATCACTGGCTCAGGCTACGGCTCTGATGCGGTCAGAACCACAACCAGATCGGCGATAACACAGACTTGTCGAGAGACTCCAAACCAGAGCGGTGTTGGCCGCACCTGGTTCGGGATGGTCAGCCAACCGGTTATTGATGGTTGGTCAGGTTGGCCGTTATCCGACCGGGAGGCGGTCTACTTTTTCAGGTAGGCCTGTACCGCTGGCAGCGCATCCGCACCGCTGTTGGTTTTCACTCCGGCCAGCCACTGGGTCAATACGCCCGGGTTGGCTTTCAGCCAGTTGGTCGCTGCGACTTCCGGCTTTTTGCCATCGTTCAGAATCGCGCCCATGATTTCGTTTTCCAGCGGCAGGGTGAAAGTCAGGTTGGTCAGCAGCTTGCCAACGTTCGGGCAGCTTTCCAGATAGCCCTGGCTGACGTTGGTATGCACATTGGCACCGCCGTAGTTGGGGCCGAAGAAGTCATCACCACCGTCGAGGTACATCATGTCAACGCTGGCGTTCATTGGGTGTGGTGCCCAACCAAGGAAGGCAATCCATTTGTCACGACGGACGGCGCGCTTCACTTGCGACAACATGCCGGCTTCGCTCGATTCCACCAGAGTGAAGTCTTTCAGGCCAAAGGCGTTCTGGTCGATCATGTCCTGAATCAGGCGGTTGCCATCATTGCCCGGCTCGATACCGTAAATCCTGTCATCAAACTTATCGGCAAATTTCACTAGGTCGTCAAAGCTTTTGACACCGGCGTCGTAGGCGTATTTCGGCACGGCCAGGGTGTATTTGGCACCGGTCAGGTTGGGGCCAAGATCTTGCACGCTGTTGTTTTTCAGGTAAGGCTCGATATCGGCCTGCATGGTCGGCATCCAGTTGCCCAGGAACACATCAATGTCCTTGTTGGCAAGGGACTTGTAAGTCACCGGCACCGACAGCAACTGGGTTTTGGTATCGTAGCCCATGCCTTGCAGCACCACCGAGGCAACAGCGGTGGTGGCGGTGATATCGGTCCAGCCGACATCCGCAAAACGGACGGTGTCGCACTGGTCAGCGCTGGCGGCTCCGGCGTGCATCAGCAGGCTCAGGGCGATGGTGGATACGGTAAACGATGTTGCAGTCTTCATGACTTGTCCTCAGTGGTTGAATATCAGTTACGGCTCATCACCAGGCCGGGGCCTGGCGGTGCAGATACATCAGTGACGTTGGGCGTTATGCAGCATCTTCGCTGCCGGTGGAGTTGGCCAGCGCACGCTTGGGCGTACCGCTGCGCTGTTGGGTTGGCCAGTCGGGGTCTATCCAGACAGGGACATCCGCCGCGGTGGCAGCGCCCTTGCCCAGAATCAGGTCGGCGGCCTTTTCTGCCACCATGATGGTCGGGGCATTCAGGTTGCCATTGGTAATGGTCGGGAAGATGGAAGAATCCACTACCCGCAGGCTGTCGATGCCCCGCACCCGGCAAGCGCTGTCCAGCACCGCCATCGGGTCGTCGTCTGCCCCGATCTTGCAGGTACAGGACGGGTGATAGGCGCTCTCGACATTGGCCCGAACCCAGGCGTCAATCTCGGCATCGGTCTGGACCGCCGCACCGGGCTGGATTTCATCCCCCCGATACGCGTCCAGCGCCGGTTGCAGAATGATTTCGCGGGTCAGGCGAATGGTGTCGCGCCAGTCCTGCCGGTCTTGTTCGGTGCCGATGTAATTAAAGAAAATCGATGGTTTGGCGTGAGGGTCGGCAGAAGTAATCCAGACCTTGCCGCGGCTGGCCGGTTTATTCGGCCCGACGTGCACCTGGAAGCCATGACCATCGAAGGCTGCCTGACCGTCGTAACGCATCGCCGCAGGCAAGAAGTGATATTGAATATTGGGCCATTCCACTCCCGCCCGGGAGCGAATAAAGGCGCAGCTTTCAAAGTGGTTGGTGGCACCCAGACCATTTTTGAACAGCAGCCAGCGAGCACCGATCAACCCCTTGTTAAACAGGTCGAGTTTGCCGTTCAGGGTGATTGGCTGGTGGCAGTAAAACTGGAAATAGACTTCCAGGTGGTCTTGCAGGTTTTCGCCCACTCCCGGCAGCTCGTGTTGCACGCTGACGCCAGCCTTGGCCAGGACATCCCTGGGGCCAATCCCGGACAATTGCAGCAACTGTGGTGAACCGATGGAGCCCGCCGCCAGAATCACTTCCCGGCGGGCAGTGTGCTGTTCGACCTTGCCGTTGCTTTCAAACTGGATGCCAGTGGCTTCCAGCGTCGTACCCTCGCCGTTCAACAACACCTTGTGTACCACCACACCGGTTTTCAGCGTCAGGTTGGGACGCGATAGCGCCTCCCGCAAATAGGCATTGGAAGTCGAGGCCCGCACACCGTCTTTGACGGTCATATGCATTGGCCCAAAGCCTTCCTGCTGATAACCGTTGTAGTCCGGAGTGTATGGATAGCCGGCGTCTTTACCGGCGTCGATAAAGGCTTGATACAGCGGGTTCAGGCTCATGTTGTTGCCGTTGTTGGTGCCGACCGGGCCATGACCACCGCGGTATTCGCTCTCGCCACCCATCCAGCACTCGGCCTTTTTGAAATACGGCAAGCAGTGCTGGTAATCCCACCCTTCTGCGCCGTGGGCTTGCCATTCGTCAAAGTCTCGGGCATGGCCACGGACGTACACCATGCCATTAATGGATGATCCGCCACCCAGCACCTTGCCGCGCGGGCAATGTAATACCCGGTTGTCGATGCCCGGCTCTGGCAGGGTTTCAAACTGCCAGGCGTATTTTTCGGTATTCATCGGGTACGACAGCGCGGTCGGCATCTGGATAAATATGCTTTTGTCGCTGCCACCGGCTTCCAGTAACAACACCTTGTACTCGCCGCTGGCGCTCAGGCGATTGGCCAGCACACAACCGGCACTGCCGGCGCCGACAATAATAAAATCGTATTGACCACTCATGCGTAAGGACTCTCGACATCTCCCAGCTCAATAAACACGCTTTTGGTCTGGGTATAGTGATTCAGGGTTTCCACCCCGTTTTCTCGGCCAATGCCCGACAACTTGTAACCACCCACGGGCATTTCGGCCGGTGAAGCGCCCCAACTGTTGATCCAGCAAATACCGGCTTCCATTGCCGCGATCACCCGATGAGCACGGGAGAAATCACGGGTAAAAACCCCGGCAGCCAGACCGAAGTCCGTTGCGTTGGCACGGCGGATCACCTCCGCTTCATCGCTGAAACGCAGCACCGACATCACCGGGCCAAAGATCTCATCTTTCACGTTAGGCATATCGTCGTGGCAATCGGCAAAGACGGTCGGCTGCACAAAAGCCCCTTTGGCACAGTCGCCGGTCATGGCCCGTTCACCACCAATCACCAGACGGGCACCCGCCTCTTTGGCGGCGTCGATATATCCCAGTACCTTGTGCATATGGTCGATACTGATCAGCGCCCCGACCTGGGTAGCTGGATCGCTGGGGTCGCCCATGGTCAGCCTGGCGGTGCGTTCTTGCAGCTGGCTGAGGAAGGCGTCGTAAATGGCATCGTGCACAAACACCCGGGTGCCGTTGGTGCAGACTTCGCCCTGGGTGTAAAAATTAGCGATCATTGCCGCCGATACCGCGTTGGTCAGATCGGCGTCATCAAAAATGATCAGTGGTGATTTGCCACCCAGCTCCATGGTGACGTCTTTCAGTGTGGTGGCACTGGCAGCCATCACTTTTTTGCCGGTACCGCACTCGCCGGTAAACGATACCTTGGCAATATGAGCGTGATGAGTCAGCGCTTCCCCGACCCGGTAGTCCCCTTGCACGACGTTAAAAACGCCATCCGGCACACCGGCTTCGGTGTAGATCTCGGCCAGCTTCATCGCCGTCAGCGGCGTTTCTTCCGAGGGTTTGAACACCATGGCGTTACCGGCTGCCAGCGCCGGAGCGGATTTCCACATGGCGATCTGGATCGGGTAATTCCAGGCGCCGATGCCAGCCACGACACCCAATGGTTCGCGGCGGGTATAGAAAAAGTTGCTGCCGCCCAGATCTTGCTGCTCGCCCTGAATCGACGGTGCCAGGCCCGCAAAATATTCCACCACATCGGCACCGGTGACGATGTCGACGCAGTTGGCTTCCTGAATCGGCTTGCCAGTGTCCAGTACTTCCAGCATGGCCAGCTCGTCGTTACGCTGGCGCAGAATCTCAACCGCCTTGCGCAAAATACGGCTGCGTTCCATCCCGGTCATGGCCGACCAGACCTTGAAACCGGCCTGGGCAGAAACCACAGCCCGGTCGACGTCGGCACTGGAGGCCTGCTGGATCAGTGCAATGGTTTCGCCGGTTGCCGGGTTACAGGTCGCAAATGTTTCACCAGAAGTGGCGTCCTGATACTGGCCGTGAATGTACAGAGTGTGGGTTTGCATGGAGTTACCTTCTAGTTCTGAATAGGGGTCGTCGGTCGGGCCGGGACATCATCAGCATCAACGCTCGCCAGTTGCTGGCCGATGTAATCACTGATCAGTTTTTTCGCCATCCCGACATCAATGCCTTCCGGCCGTAATGCGCCACGCAGCCAGATACCATCGATCAGCGCCGCGATGGTCTGGGCGGTCTGCCAGGCCTGATGCCGGGGCATCACCTGCTTCAACTCAAACATCAGATACGACAGCAAGCGCTTTTCGTTGACCCGCTGTAACCGGAACAGCGCCGGTACGTGCATCGATTGCGACCAGAACGCCAGCCAGGTTTTTACCACCCGTGGGTCCGTCTGCGACTTGTCGAAGTTACCGCAGACAATGGCATCCAGACGGCCACGGACATCATCACGCGCCACCTGATCCAGCTGCTTGCGGACACTGCTCGATAGTTGTTTCAGCACCGACCGCATGGTCGCCTCTAGCAAATTATCCTTGCCGCCAAAGTGGTGGTTGATAATGGCCGGCGATACCCCTGCCTTGCCGCTGATAATTACTACGCTGGCTTTGTGTAAACCCACTTCGTTGATTGAATCCATGGTGGCCTCAATCAATTGTGGTCTACGTATTTCTGCTACTCCCAACTTCGGCATAGGAAGTCCTCTACTGGCCAGAATCTTTTTTGTTAAATGGTCGTTTAACCAAAATGTAACGGCTTCAGCGCTGATGTCAACTGAAGAGGCGCAGATAATCCACACTGTCAGGTATGAAGGCAGGCGGTTCGTGAATGGATTGTTGGCGTGGAAAACCCCATAGGGCAACGGTTTGCAGGAAGATTTTTAGTTAGGACTCTAACTAAAATGATGAAAAAACAAACAGGTCATTAAACGGTGTCTGCCATGATCTGGCGCTGTGTTCGAACAATCACAGAGGGCAGCCGTCCGGGTCGCTACTGCCTGAGTCTGGTCTCTTCGGTATTGTAAAATCCCGAATCTGGTACTCTGCCGATCCTGCCCCAGTGGTAGCATCGTCACTCTTTGGATGCTGTCTTGGCGGCTGCATTCATGCATTCCGATTTCCTGATAAAAAGGTCACGTCATGAACCCGATCAATTGCCAACAAGCTCGCCAGATGCTCGATGATGCGGTTAAACAAGCCGAGGATATGGGATTGAATGTCTGTATTTCGGTCGTCGACAGCGGTGCCAACCAGGTTGCTTTCCTGCGGATGGACAAGGCCTTTCTGGGGTCAACTGAAGTCAGTCAGCGCAAGGCCAGAACAGCGGTTTTATTTCAGTGCCCGACCGATGTGTTTGGTCAGGTTATCGAGCAAGAGAAGCTGCTCGGCATGGATCAGATCGATGGTGGCCTGATGGCATTCGGGGGTGGTTTGCCCATTCTGGTGAATGGCGAACTGATTGGAGCGGTAGGCGTTTCAGGCGCGACGGCCAAGCAGGACAAGGCTATTGCGACGGCGGCCATAACCGCTCTGTTGGCGCAGCTGGCGTCGTAAACGCCAGCAATCCGCTCGCTCTGTCAGCCGCGCAGATGCTCAAACACATCGTCGACCAGTTCATCGAGATGGCATTCACCCGGGCGGGCACGCGCATAAGAGCGTAACCCCATCAGCTGAACCTGCAAATAACGTGCTTGCCGCTCTGGATCAGCAGTCGCTGCGGTCTCTCCGCTTGCTCGCGCCTGAGTCAGCACCTCGGCAAAGGCGGCTTCCATTTCGGCCAGCCAGTATTTGGCTTCTGCCAGTAAATCGGCGTTGTCATCGGTCAGTTCGGTGATGGTTTTCACCAGCATACACATACTGCTGGGAGTCGATGCCGGATCACTGCATACCGCGCCTTTAACAAAGGCTTTTAATCCGGCCAGCGGCGATCCCGCCTGCTCCACACTGGTACGCAGCCGCGCTTTACTCATCGCGGCATAGTGGCCCAGCACTTCCTTGAACAAGCCTTCTTTACTGCCGAAGCTGGCGTAAATACTGCCAGGGCGCATATCCATGGCCTGCTGGATATTACGCATGGAGGTAGCGTGAAACCCTTTTGCCCAAAACAGTTGTGTGGCGTTGTGGATCGCCTCTTGGCGATCATGCTTGGCGTGAGACACCCTTGAATTCTCTTTTTGTAACGATCGTTCAATTCTACCTTGAACAAACGTTCAAATCCAGCTAGAGTGATTCCAATGATTAATAAATAACCGCGACAATCGCGGGCCTCTGGAGCAAACATGCAATCCTTTACTCTGCACACCCTGGAATCCGCCCCGGCCGAAAGCAAGCCGCTGCTGGAAAAATCGTTACGAGCCTTTGGCTCTATCCCGGGTCTGCACGCCGTGATGGCCGAATCGCCAGAAACACTGGAAGCCTACCAACAGCTGCACCAATTATTTACGCAAACCTCATTTGATGCTGAAGAACTCACCGTCGTCTGGCAAACCATCAATGTTGAACACCAGTGCCATTACTGCGTACCGGCTCACACTGCCATTGCCAATATGATGAAGGTTGATCCGGCGCTGACCGAAGCACTCCGTAATGGTACGGCCATGCCAACCGCCAAACTGCAAGCGCTGCATGACACCACACTGGCGATGCTGCGTGGTCGCGGCAACCTTGCCGATGCCGAACTGGATACTTTTTATGCTGCAGGCTATGGCCCCAAACAAGTCCTGGAGATCACGCTGGGCATGGCGCAAAAAGTAATGAGCAACTACATCAATCACTTCGCCAAAACACCAGCAGATGAACGCTTTCAACAATTTGCCTGGAGCCCGAAATGATCAAGTTTTACTACCACCCAACCCCAAACCCAACCAAGGTGGCCCTGTTTCTGGAAGAAACCGGTATGCCTTACGAACTGATCCCGGTGGACACCCTCAAGGGTGAGCAACACCGCCCGGAATACCGCGCCATTAACCCCAATGGCAAGACGCCAGCGATTGAAGACGACGGCGTACGGGTGTTCGACTCCAACGCCATCCTGCTCTATTTGTCAGAAAAAAGTGGTCAACTGGGAGGCACACCAGCCACCCGTGCCGAGTTGCTGTCCTGGCTGATGTTTGTGGCTACCGGGCTGGGGCCTTACTCTGGTCAATCAGTGCATTTTCGTCGCGCCGCCCCAGAGCCGATTCCTTACGCCCTCAATCGTTACTGGCGTGAAGCCCGCCGTCATTATTCAGTGCTGAATACCCATCTGGCGAGCCGTACCTTTATCGTCGGTGAGCAATACAGCATCGCAGACATTGCCGCCTGGGGCTGGATCGACAAGGCTACCGTGGTACTGGGTGATGATGGTGCTCTGAGTGAATTTCCGCACCTAAAGGCCTGGTTTGACCGTATCAACAGCCGTCCAGCCGTCGAACGCGCCCGCACCATTGGCCAGCACGCCGAATTCCAGAGTGAGCTGGATGACGCTGCCCGTCGCGCCCTGTTCCCGCAAAATTATCCGGAAGTCGATGCGGCGGAATAAACCGCCACGATCAGCACGGTAGCAGTCCCCTTGCGGGGTACTGCTGTCTCGAACAGTAGAACAGTAGTTAGATAAACCGCGTCCGCGGCTTGCTCAGGCCTCAAGCGGTATCAGATGAATATCACTCTGGGCAAAAATACGACACGCCAACACAATACTCTGCTCTTCATCCCGTGGCGTAATATGCGCCCGACTCATCTTTTTGCTGAGATAAGTGCCACTGGTCACCTTGACGCGGCATTTACCACAGCCACCGCCCTTGCAGCCAACCGGCACCGGGGAATTCTCTGCCCAGCCCATACTGGCCAGTACATTGTTTTGTGAGTTGGTTTCAAAGCATCGTGATTCATTCATCACGCGAACCTGATAACAGGCACGATCTGGCGATACAACAGTCTGCTGATTATTCATGGTCACACTTCTTTTTATTGTTAACCGATGACCTTTCATATTACGTAGGTAGCCCAAAAAATCGCCCATATATTGGCGTCAATTCCGGGAAATAGGATTCTTGTTTACGGGATCAATGATCAGCAGAGCAAACTAACCAGAACCGTCAGAAAGTCTGGGAGGCAACGCAGGGGGTACACATCTCCCTGGTGTAATACCGTCAATTATTCAGCCTGTGTGATCGGCCCTTGCTGCTATTCCATGTCATGTTCATCGATATGCCTTTCCCATCGCAATCCATTGTCAGAAGGGATCAAAGAGGCACTTTTTTCTGTTTTTCAAGGCTGACCAGTGTCAACAACAGAAAAGCATCTTGACTCTTCATGGTGCCTTTCAGGCTCCCGTCCTGTGTCCCGGGACAAGGGACAGCTGGATCATAGTGAATGGGTGATTACAATAATTGCCATATGCGCCCGTGGCGGCTTTTGATTTTGTGCCCAGCCACCTTAGGCAGGGACAGAGAAGCACCAATAAATACAGGCAGAAAAGAAGCGTGTTATCGCCAATAAACACGAGACCCCAACACAGAGAGCAATGAGCACGGTAAAAACCTACCCTGTTCTGTATGCGATGCGCGGGTGGTTATTCATAGTGATGCCAGGGAAATAAAACAGGCGTTTCAGAAAGCCGAGAGAGGTTCACAATTGAGGGGAGTCACGGTGTTGTGTCCGTTGATATTCACGGGTTCATGTACTTTGTCGGCTGCCGCTGGATTGCACAGGATGTGCCCTGCCAGAGGACATACCCAGTCGACCCAGGCAATCAAGGCCAGACTGGATAATCTCGCGCAGAGCAATAAGCATACTGCTCTGCGCGATCACCAGACCGTTACTGAACAGACGTCAGTTCAGGGTAATAAGTCGGTGCTTGACGTGGCTGTGCCACTTCCTGGTAAGAGTAAGCGATGCTGATCAGCGTTGCTTCATCAAACTCTCGGGCCAGAATTTCGAAACCCACAGGCTGTGCTGGGCTAACGCCGTCGTCTTCATCCGCCATACCAGCAGGCATGGACAAGGCAGGGAAGCCAGAGAACGGGCTCAGACGGTTCGCACTACCAGCACTTGGGCTGCTACCCAGATCACCGGCCAGGCTTTGCAGGGTTGGGTACAACAGTACGTCGTACGGCTCTGCACCTTCACCAGCAGCGGTATTGTCCAGGGCTTCCAGAATACGGGGACGCACAAACGTTGGGCGATCAACCGTGTTCAGAAGGTATGTTTCATCAGTGCTCAGATCCACATCAAGGTTGTTACGTGATGCGATGGTTCTGGTGTTACGCTCCAGGTAGCCGGCGCTGTCCTGGAAGTCCTGATAGGTACGCAAGTGTCCGTCCAGGTTACTCGACCAGCTATGCAGGTAGGTTTCCATATCGCGGGCGAACTCATACGACGACATACTGCGGTAGTTGCTCAGAATATCGTCCATATCCGGGATCACGACGTCTTCAACCGTGGCACCTGCCGCTTCCATTGCCGCCAGTGCTTCGTTCAGCTTGGCCTGTACGATCGCATTATCACCTTCATTATCACCAAACAGACCACGTACCACACCGATACGAGCACCGTTCAGTGCATCAGCATCAAGGAACGCGGTGTAGCTTTCCGGAACGCCTGTTACTTCTTGATAAGAGGCTTCATCAGCCACCAGTGCGCCATCAATATCGAAGACTTCGCGCTGACCTGAATGTGAAGACTCATCAAAACCAACCAATACGTCCATCGCAACGGCACAGTCTTCAACCGTCCGGCACATTGGGCCGCCAGTATCCTGCCAGGTAGCCAGAGGCATGATGCCGTCCTGACTTACCAGTCTCATGCTGGGACGAATACCAACCAGTCCACCGAGGCTGGACGGAACACGGATGGAACCACCGGTATCAGTACCCAGGCCAAAAACGGCCAGGCTAGCGGCGATACTTGCGCCGGTACCAGTAGAAGAACCGCCCGCACCTTTGGTCTGGTCATAAGCATTCTTGACCAGACCACGCACGGAGCTTTCACCACGGAAGCCAAATGCCAGCTCATCCATGTTCGCTTTACCCAGGATAATGGCACCGGCGTCACGCAGTTTTTCGATGGTGTAGGCATCGCGGCTCGGCTGGTTGTACTGGAATGCAGTTGCACCACCAGACGTGTACATATCCGAGGTGTTGTAGTTATCTTTTGGCAGCACCGGGATACAGTACAGCGGCTGATCATCGAGATCAGCGTCGGTACCGTAATTCTGGTCAAATTCAATGGCTCGGCCAATGGCATTCGGATTGGTCAGCACAACAGAGTTGAGCTCTGTGCCACCCACCACCGTGTCATAGGTGTTAATGCGATCCAGATAACCGCTGACAATTTGCTCGCAGCTCATCTGTCCAGATGTAATGGCGCTATGAACACTGGCAATCGTTGCTTCAGAAAAGTTGAAATCCTCAGCAGCGGCGGCAGGAGAATCGTTATCGGAAGAGGAACTTCCGCAGCCAGAAAGTAGCAACATGGCTGCGGTTACTGCAGTAATACTGAGTACCTGTTTGGAGGCTTGCATATTTTTACCTTGGTTTGAAAATTTTAAAGAAATTTTCCCGGTTAATTTGTCAAGTCAGATCAGCTTCCGTTGTTGATCGTAAACATGCGTAAGCACACATCGCGCCACATCTTGAAACTTTTTGACAAACAAACAGGTAAACAGCCACACAATCATGATTTAGGTCATAGCTAATTAAAAACTCCAATACTGAATTTGCAAATGTAGTCCTTAGAAATATAAAAACGCCCATTTATAGAGCAATAAAATAAACCAACTGCTCTATTTTAAGGAAAACGATCCACCCGAAAGCCTCCGCTCTGTCTGATCCTCAGTGATCCTCTGTCTGCGGTACCGGCTGCTCAACAGCAAGACGGCGCTATCTGGCAGCACTCAAAATCAATAAAACCAAACACCCGTTAGCAAAGCGCTGCCGCGGCTTATAAATAAAGATCCAGTGGCAGGCCTGGTCTGCCAGCACTCATTGATCATTCTTATTTTGACCCTCCAGATCAAATAAGAATAATTCTCATATTGTTTACTTTTAGATACGAATGAGTTTCAATCATAAATGTTACTTTATAACTTTAAGGAGCAATGACATGAAACCAGGGATTCATCCAACCTATGATTACGTTGTGTTTCGAGACACCAGCTGCGGCGCAACGTTTTTGACCCGATCAACCTGCACATCCACCGAAACCATTGAGTGGGAAGATGGCAAAACCTACCCACTGATTAACATTGAAGTGTCCAGTGCCTCCCATCCGGTGTACACCGGAGAGCAACGGAAAACGAATAAAGAAGGCCGTATTGCCCGCTTTAACCAACGCTTTGCGGGTATGAAAACCCGGCTGGGCAAATCCTGAACCGGAGGCTGATACATGCAGGTATTAAGCTCACTCAAGACTGCGAAACTACGCCATCCAGACTGCCAGATCGTCAGACGCCGTGGTCGTTGTTATGTGATTTGTAAAAGCAATCCCCGCTTCAAGGCTCGCCAGGGCGGAGTCAAAAAGAAATAATTCAGACGACGGCATACAAACAAGGGCACTCAGCAACGGCCAGGAGTGCCTTTGTGCCTCCGGCATCACTGCCGATATTCCCTTGCAGATGGCTGGAACAGCCAGTGCCCGCAGCATGATCAATACGCCGCATCCAGCACATAGACATAGACATCGCATGACGCGCCATTGCGGCACAGGATCACCAGCTCTTCAGACTTGCCGTCCGACCCCATCAGGAAGGAGCCGTGACCTGCAGAATATCGGAGCGGCTGGCAGCATATTTCATCACGATTTGTCGTTGTTTGAGCTTGGCCTTGAAGCGGGCTAAATCCGCCAGAGGAATGGCAGCCGCCGTTGGGATATCCGCCGTCATAGGATCCACCGGTCGGCCGTTGATATGAAACTCAAAATGCAAATGGGGACCAGTGCTGCGGCCGGTATTCCCCGACAAGGCAATTTTCTCGCCGCGCTGCACCTGATCGCCTTTTCGCACCAGAATTTTCTGCAGATGCAGATAGCGCGTTGTGTACGCACCACCATGATCAATATCGATGTATTTGCCCGCGTATCGATGATTACCGATACGCCGCACCGTACCATCCCCGGTACTGACGATCACAGTCCCCGGCGGAGTCGCCAGATCGACCCCGTTATGCGGCGACCGCCGCCCGGTAATCGGGTGCAATCGGTTTGGACTAAAAGCAGAACTGACCCGATAAGGTTTCCGGGTCGGCCAGCGCATAAAGGCCGGGGTTACGCTTTCACCCTTGTCATTGTAGTAATTGCCATCCTCGAACAGAAAAGCGGTGTAGGTTTGATCGCCACGCACCAGTGAAATGGCCTCCAGACGAGTATGGCCGGTGCTCTGGTTACTGGTGACCTCATGCCCGACAATGACCGAAAACGTATCCCCCTTGCGCAAGTCCTTGCGGAAATTCAACCGGTTCCCCAATAACTGATCAATCAGCAGGATTTGGGCCTTGGTCAGTCCGGCGCGAAGCGCGGATGTATACAAACTGCCATCCACAACGCCCCGGAGCACTTCAACCACCCAGCGGGTATCTGCGGTGAATGCCTGATATTCAAAAGAGCCATCGGGTTGTTTGACATAAGTGACCTTGCGAGCCGCATCCAAACGCAGTGTGAGTGCTGAAAACCGGCCCTGGGGATCGTATACCAACGCAAGCTCGGTGCCTGGGGTCAGTGTCTCCAACGACAAATACGCCTCATCCGCCTCCATAATGTAATGCAAGTCAGTCACTGACACCTGGTTGGCACTGAACATTTCGCTCAGTGTATCCCCGGCCTGAACCCGAATGACCCGTATACGATCGACAGCCTCCTCGGCTGACGGCGTCTGTGTGGTCTGTGTGGTCTGTCTCTTATCGTTATTGGCCGCCATGGGCAGATCAGCGGAGTGGTGATCAGGAGCAGGCAGCTGTGCCTGAGCAGGTGCCAGATTGGTAAACACGCTGACCAGCATGACAATGGCCACAGATCTGATGGTCCCCACTACCGTGGGGGTGTGGTCAAACACGGCCACCGGTAATCCTTGTCGTATCGGGCAGCTCATCCAGAATGCCCGGATGAGCTGTTTGACCTTGCAGCACAAAGCGCCGGAACCGCCAACTAACGACCGTAAGATTCCCAAAAAACAACACCCCTTGTTGATGATCGTCGCGGCCGTTTTCTGTTTGCGCGCCACACTCGCCACTATTGAGCCGCTATTCACTCTCTTGACCACTCTTTACCCTCTCTTCGGTTTCCTGGGGCGACGTGCCAGCACTCAGCCAGTACTCAGCACTCATCCCCCGCCCTCACAAATATTTCCCTGGAGCATATTCCCAATCGCCAAAATGTTATATTATAACATTTAATAATAATCAAAACGGCCAAACCAATGTCTCCATCCAACAGGAAAACCAAACCGTGGATCAAAAAACTGCTCTGGTCATTAGTGCACATTCTGCCGATTTCGTATGGCGCGCTGGCGGCGCCATTGCCAGCCATGTTCAGCAAGGTTGGCGAGTAAAGATCATCTGTCTGTCATATGGAGAGCGTGGTGAATCCGCCAAGCTGTGGCGACAACCCGGCATGACGCTGGAGGCCGTTAAAGAAGCTCGACAGGAAGAAGCACAACGGGCCGCCGATATTCTGGGGGCCGAGGTAGAATTCTGGGATATCGGCGATTACCCGATGCGTGTTTCCGACGAAACGCTGCTCCGCCTGGTCGATACCTATCGCGCGTTACAACCGGAATTTGTGCTCTCGCACTCGGAAAAAGACCCCTACAACTTCGACCATCCCCTGGCCATGCACGTGGCTCAGGAAGCCCGCATTATCGCTCAGGCTGAAGGCCACAACCCCGGTCAGCAAGTCATTGGCGCGCCCACCATGTACTCCTTCGAACCACACCAAACAGAACAGTGTGACTGGAAGCCAAATACCTTCCTCGATATTACCGACGCATGGGAAACAAAGCGTAAAGCCATTGAGTGCATGCAGGGGCAGGAACATCTCTGGGCCTACTACACACGTGTTGCCCTGCAGCGTGGCGTACAGGCCAAGCGTAATGTTGGTATTACCAGCAAGCGCACGATCACCTATGCCGAAGCGTACCAGCGACTCACGCCGACGGTTTCTGAAACCCTCTGATCCGCACTGGCGGGAGCTTGCTCCCGCCGTACCACTTATTGAGCGCCACCAACTCGTGGGGCTGACTATTCGGAATGTTTCCATGAACGCAATGCTTCCAGATATCTCTGTCACCGATACAGCTCCCCTGTCCGGGCCACTGCAATGGGTGGGTATGCAAGGAATCGACCTGCCGATCACCATTGCTGAAGCGGATTACCGGCGCGAACTGCACGCCCGTGCCGACGCCCAGGTGAACTTGCCCAATCCCCATATCAAGGGGATTCATATGTCACGCCTGTATCACTTGCTGGCGCAAATCAGCAACGGCGAACCACTGACAGCCACCGCTTTACACACCGTATTAACCGCCATGATCGACAGCCATCACGACTGCGGCAGCAACAATGCCCGGGTGCTGTTGCAGTTTGAGTTACTGGTATTACGCCCGGCACTGCACTCCCAGCATCTGGCTGGCTGGAAATCGTACCCTGTCTCCCTGGAAGCCCGGTTACAGAACGACCAGTTCCGCCTGACCGCAGAAGTCCGCATTGGCTATTCATCTACCTGCCCCTGTTCCGCGGCCTTGTCGCGGCAACTGGTTGAGCAAGGCTTTATCGATACCTTTGGCCACCAGCAACACATTGACCTGACAGCCGCCGCCAGCTGGATTCGTGCCAACGCCACGCTGGCCACCCCCCACAGCCAGCGCAGTGAAGCCATCATCAAGGTCGAGCTGCCGATGGATTCTGCCGACCTTGGCTTACTGGCATTGGTGGATCAGGTAGAAAAAGCGGTAGGAACACCACTACAAACCGCCGTAAAACGCGTGGATGAACAGGCATTTGCCGAACTGAACGGCCAGAACCTGATGTTTGTCGAGGATGCCGCCCGCGCCATTCAGGCAGCACTGGCAGACCATTATCAGCGCCCCAGAGTACAGGTTCGCCACCTCGAAAGCCTCCATCCCCATGATGCCGTCGCCTGGTCGGATGACAGCATCGCTACCGGAATGCCAGCGTCGTTATGAAGATCAGCGTTGCCAAAATACTGATTGGCCTGGTGAAGGGCTACCAGATGTGGATCAGCCCCTTGCTCGGTCACAACTGCCGCTTCTATCCCAGTTGCTCGCAATACGCCGTTGAAGCGATTCAGCTGCATGGTGGCTGGCGTGGCAGCTGGCTGGCCCTGCGACGACTGGGCCGCTGTCATCCGTTCCATCCTGGAGGTTTTGATCCGGTGCCCGGCGTCCCTGACCCAGAGCCGGAATCCCTCTCCGGCCCAGAGACTCCAAAAGATGAGACTCAAAGAGACCGCCATGATTCGTAAAAACCCCCAGGGGGACTTGCCGCAAGTTCACCCCAGTGCGTTTGTCGACCCGACGGCTATTTTATGTGGGCCAGTGATTGTCGAAGAAAACGTCTTTATTGGCCCCTACGCCGTTATTCGCGCAGACGAACGTAATGCCGACGGTGGCATCGAGCCGATTGTGATTGGAGCCCACTCCAATATTCAGGATGGTGTGGTGATTCACTCCAAATCCGGTGCCGCCGTCCGTATCGGCCAACACACCTCGATTGCCCACCGGGCCATTGTCCACGGCCCCTGTGTGGTAAAGGACCGTGTCTTTATCGGCTTTAACAGCGTGCTGTTCAACTGCCAGATCAATAACGGCTGTGTGATCCGCTACAACGCGGTGGTCGACGGCTGCGAGCTGCCCGAAGACTTTTATGTGCCGTCCACTGCCCGTATCGATGCCCACACCGACCTGGATAGCATGCCCAGAGTATCCGCCGACAGCAGTGAATTTTCCGAAGATGTTGCCCGTACCAACAACGATCTGGTCGCGGGCTACAAACATATCCAGAACGAGTTTTGAACCATGATTTTACCCCCCGCCATCGCCAATGAGGATTCCGCAATCAACGCCAACGAGGTACACATCACCCTGCCCGACGGCAATATCCTGCCCTTCACTCAGGCACCCACCCTGCTGGATGTCGCCAACGCCATCAGCCCACAGTTTGCCAAACAGGTGGTGGCCGGGTGCATCAATGGCGAAGCCCACGACCTCAGCGACCGGATCACCGACAACGCCGCCGTTACACTGACCAAGGCCAGCGACGACGACGGGATCGATATTATCCGCCACTCCTGCGCCCACCTGCTGGGGCATGCCCTCAAGCAGTTATTCCCAACCGCCCAAATGGTGATTGGGCCTGTGATCCGCAACGGCTTTTATTACGATATTGCCTACGAACGGACTTTCACACCGGACGATATCAACGCCATCGAAACGCGCATGAAAGCGCTGATCAACACACACTACGATGTGATCAAGCGCATGACTCCCCGCGCCGAAGCCATACAGCAGTTCCGCGACCGTAACGAGGAATACAAGCTGCGGCTGATCGACGATCTCCCGGAAGTCGACGAACTGGGGCTGTATTTCCATCAGGAATACCTCGATATGTGCCGTGGCCCTCATGTGCCCAACACCCGCTTTCTCAAGCATTTCAAGCTCACCGGCGTTTCCGGCGCCTATTGGCGGGGGGATGCCAACAACGAACAGCTGCAACGTATTTACGGCACCGCCTGGGCCACCAAACAGCAACTGAAAGATCACCTCACCCGGCTGGAAGAAGCCGAAAAGCGCGATCATCGACGGCTCGGCAAGGAACTCGACCTGTTCCACTTTCAGGAAGACGCCCCCGGCGCCGTATTCTGGCACCCGAAAGGCTGGACCCTGTTTCAGCAACTGATCGATTACATGCGCCGCCGCCAACAACAGGCCGGTTACACCGAAGTGAACACCCCGGACATGATGGACCGCAGCCTGTGGGAAATTTCCGGCCACTGGCAAAACTACCGCGACCATATGTTCAGCACCGAAACCGAAGACGGTCGCCATCTGGCCCTGAAGCCCATGAACTGCCCTGGCAGTGTGCTGCTGTTTCATCACGGCCTGAAAAGCTATCGCGACTTGCCCATCCGTATGGGAGAGTTTGGCAAGGTGCACCGCTACGAGCCGTCCGGTGCCCTGCACGGCCTGCTGCGGGTACGCCACTTCACCCAGGACGACGCCCATATATACTGCACACCGCAACAGCTGAACGCGGAATGCCAGACCGTGATTGCCCTGACTCTGGATATCTATCGCCAGTTCGGTTTTGACGATATCCGCATCAAGCTGTCAACCCGGCCCGACAACCGCATTGGCCACGACGAGACCTGGGATTTGCTGGAGCAGTCCCTGATCGACGCCCTGCAACAACAAGGCATGGAGTACCAGCTCAACCCCGGCGAAGGCGCCTTCTACGGCCCGAAACTGGAATTTGTACTGCGCGATGCCATCGGCCGCGACTGGCAATGTGGCACGCTGCAAGTCGATATGAACCTGCCTGAACGTTTTGACGTCAGCTATATCAACGAAGCCGGAGAACGCGAACGGCCAGTGATGCTGCACCGGGCACTGTTCGGCTCACTGGAACGTTTTACCGGAATTCTGCTGGAGCATCACAGCGGCAAGCTGCCGATCTGGCTATCACCCGTTCAGGCTGTGGTGATGTCCATTGCCGAAGCCCAGAACCACTATGCCAGCCAGCTGGCCGAGCTGCTGAACCTGCACGGTATCCGCACCGACAGCGACACCCGTAATGAAAAAATCGGCTACAAGATACGCCAGCAAACGCTGCAGCGCATACCTTACCTGCTGATTGCCGGCAAACAGGAAATCGCCGACGGCACCATCACCCTCCGCGATCGCCACGGCAAACAACTCGGCACCTATCCCCTTGCGGACGCCGTCGAGTTCCTGCAAGAAATGGTCATCGCACCGGACTTTACCCGCTCCGAACAACGCCGCCAGACCTTGCTGCAACAGCTGAACAAGCAGCAGGCCAAAACATGAACCAGCATGCCGATTTACTGCTCCGTGGTGGCACACTGCTGACACCGAACGGCCGTCAGATAGCGGATATCGCCTGCCGTCAGGGCCGTATTGTAGCGCTGGGAGATCTGCGTCAGTGGAGCAGTGATCAGCACCTGAACCTGACCGGATTACACGTATTACCCGGCGTCATCGACAGCCAGGTACACTTCCGCCAACCCGGCCTCGAGCACAAGGAAACCATCGAAGCCGGTTCCCGCGGTGCTGTACTCGGTGGCGTCACCGCCTTTTTTGAAATGCCCAACACCCACCCGCTGACACTCAGTGGTGCCGACCTGCAAGCCAAACTCGACATCGCCGCCAACAGCAGCTGGTGTGACTACGCCTTTTACATCGGCGGTTCTGCCAGCAATCGCAATGAGATGCTGGCGCTGGAACAGCTGCCCGGCAGTGCCGGCATCAAGGTATTTATGGGCAGCTCCTTCGGCGATCTGCTGACCGACAACGACGACGTTCTGCGACAACTGCTCAGCCACGGCCAACGTCGACTGGCAGTGCATGCTGAAGATCAGGCCCGCCTGATAGCACGCAAACAACAGTTGGGAGACAACCATTCGGTACACCTGCACCCCCATTGGCGGGATGAACAAAGCGCCCTGCTGGCCACCCAAAAAGTCGTCCGCATGGCCGAACAGGCCGGGCGCAGACTCCATCTGTTGCATGTTTCAAGCGCAGCAGAAATGGCCTTTCTGGCGCATCATAAACGCCTGGTAACGGTCGAGGTCACACCTCATCACCTCACCCTTGCAGCACCAGGCTGCTACGAGCAACTGGGCACACTGGCACAAATGAACCCACCGGTACGCGACCAGCGCCATCAGGATGCCCTGTGGGCAGCGATCAACAACGGCCTGGTCGATGTGATTGGCAGTGACCACGCACCTCACACCCTGGCAGAAAAACAGCACCCCTGGCCGGACTCACCCAGCGGCATGACCGGCGTACAAACCCTGTTACCCATCATGCTCGACCATGTCCATGCCGGCCGCCTGAGCCTGCAACGGCTGGTCGACCTCACCAGCGCCGGCCCGGCACGGGTATTCGGCATCGCGGGCAAAGGCCGCCTGGCCGTCGGCTACGATGCCGATTTCAGCATCGTCGACCTGCAAGCCCAACGCACCATACGCAACCCATGGATCGCCAGCATCAGTGGCTGGACACCTTACGACGGTCGCCAGGTAACCGGCTGGCCCATACACACCGTCGTCCGTGGTCATGTGGTGGTGCAGGACGAAACCCTGATGACCCGTCCAGCAGCCCAAACCATAAAATTTACCGAATCCTTTTTTGCGGAGCCATCCTGATGACCTCTAACCCCCAAGACGCCAGCTCCACGAACCAGTTTGCCCCTCGCACCAGCATCGAACAGGTGGAAGAGAGCAACCAGCTGGCACCAAAGTTCGATGACCAAGGCCTGATTGCCTGCATCACCACCGACGCCGCCAGCGGTGACGTACTGATGCTGGGCTATATGAACGCCGCAGCACTCAAGCTCACCATCGCCACCGGAGAAGCCCACTACTGGAGCCGCTCCCGCCAGGTGCTCTGGCACAAAGGCGCGACCAGTGGCCTGACACAACAGGTAGAAGAAATGCGCATCGACGACGACCAGGACGCCGTCTGGATCAAGGTTCGAGTGGCCGGAAATGGAGCCAGCTGCCACGTGGGTTATCGCAGTTGCTTCTATCGCAACATCGCCGTCGCCCAACAATCAGCAACAAACGATTCACTCACCTTTAATGAATCAGACAAGGTTTTTGACCCGGAACACGTCTACCCCGGCATGCCCAACCCGACCCAACTGTAAACCCCGCTCAGGGACAGGATAAAAAACACACAACAAGCGTGAGGGTAGCGGTCAAATCTTCCGGGCGGTATTCTGTGATCCAATTTTGCTTCAAGGCTCCGGATAGATGCGTGCCTTGGTAGTAACGACTCTCGTCAATGGGCTATCGATATGGATTTCAGTTCTCTGCTCGGCACTCTTGCTCGGTCTTCGGTGCTGGCAGCTACCCCTTCCTTCGACCTGCCCCTATGACCGACTACCCGACCCATCGTTATTACGAGCAACACGTACAGGATGTTTTTACCCGCTATGAGTCGGTAAGCAGTCCCATGCTGGCTTACTTCCCGATGGCTTTTCTGCCCGGCAGTCGAGTACTGGATGTTGGCTGTGGCTCAGGCCGCGACCTGAAGGCATTACTGGCCCAGGGTTACGATGCTTATGGCGTTGAACCGGTGGATGGATTGCGATCTCAGGCAGTGGCACTGTGCCCGTCACTATCAACACGTATTCACGCCGGATATTTGCCGGAAGTCCGCTCGGATAAACCATTCGATGGTGTGTTGTGCAGTGCCGTCTTGATGCACGTCCCCGTCGGCGAACAACTTGAAGCTTTCGTCAACCTGCGCAACTTACTGAAAGTCGGTGGCCGCTTACTACTGTCGCTCCCCTCTCCCAGAGCAGATCTTGATCCACAACACCGAGATCCGGGCGGACGTCTGTTCCTGCCATTGGAAGCCGATCGTGTCCGTCTGATTGCAGAGCAGTTAGGGCTGGTTTTCCTGGGCCAGTTTACCAATGACGATGCCCTGGGCCGCAGTGATATGCAGTGGCATGTCATGCTGTTTGAAAAATCATCCGAACGTAACCGGCCTCTGGATCGTATAGAAGCAGTACTCAAACACGACAAGAAAGTCGCCAGTTATAAATTGGCCTTGTTACGCGCCTTCTGTGATATGTCTGATCGTGATGCCAGTGCCGTCTCCTGGCTGTCGAGTGGTTTTATCGGCATGCCGGTGCGGGCCTTGGCAGAGTGCTGGCTACGTTATTACTGGCCTCTGATCGCCTCGCCAGTGCATATCCCCCAAAGCAATAATGATCACCCCGGCAGTACTCGACCACCGGCTTTCCGCACTGCTCTGGGCCATCTGATCCAGCTTTGCCAAACCAATTACGGCACAGATCCGACCGTCACCTACAGCCTGTTTATCCTGGGTTGGAAAAAAGACAACCTGCCAGTCCCCATCGTGAAACAGCTGGATAAAACACTCGCGATCATGGCTCGCACCCTGATCGACGGGCCAGTCCGCCATGCCGCCCAAGGGGATATGTTCTGCTACGACAAAACCCGCAAGCTGGTATTGCTGGAAGTCGATCTATGGCGAGAATTCTGCCTGTCGGGCTACTGGATACGAGACTCCCTCCTGCTGCGCTGGTCGGAACTGTGTGAAAGCTTTGCAAAACGCAGTGATCCAACTATCCATCGCGGCGTGGTACTGCCTCTGCTGGTACAAGATGAAGATCCCAAGAGAGAACAAGGCCTGGCCCGTCGTCTGTATGCAGAAGCAACAGATCTGACCTGTGTCTGGAGCGATACCCCTCTCAATATGAGTCGTATGGATGTGGACCATGTGCTGCCCTTCTCACTCTGGCACAACAACGATTTATGGAACCTGCTGCCGTCTGACGAAAAGGTCAACAATGCCAAGAGAGACAAGATTCCTGCGCCGGAATTTTTACGCCGCCGTCACGAGATCATTATCGACACCTGGCGCTTTGCCAATCAAATCGAACCCAAAGTTTTTCAATATGAAGTCCAACGCACGTTAGGTGAGTTCCACGTATCCCGCTGGGAACTCGATTTGTTCCAACACTTGTCTGAACGAGCCGCCCAAGCGATCTACCAGCGAGGAGAAGAACCCTGGCAATGGCAAGGCTGAATGGCGGGCGGGCCGCCCGCGCTCCCAGATGTACAAGGAACAACCGCCGCGCTCTCGGTATGTTATGAATAAACCGCCGCGCTCCCAGGTGTACGCAGCGCTCCCGGTGTTAACACTATGCCGCTCATCAAATCATGGGAGCGCGGACGGCCCGTCCGCTTTATCCTATGGAACGTCCCGGGTCAGAATGGAATGGCACACGCGGACTATAGTAAAAAGCCGTTCGAGGGCTGAGTAAATGGACGCGGCTAAAAATGCAGCGCCCCTTGTCCGGGAGCGCGGACGGCTCGTCCGCATCACAACTATCTGGCTGTCGGTACCTGGTTCGGCAGCGTCTTCAAAGCAGGAAGCCATGAGCAATCACACGCAGAAAGGAATTCACAGCCGAGGCTATTTGCCTCATATCGACGGCGCTGAGTTTCAGGTCATTACCTACCGTCTTAACGATGCCTTACCGAAAGCTGTCATCGACCGGCTCAGGGATTTGCCGGACACTCAACGACGGCAACACACCGAGCAAGCCATGGATGCCGGTTACGGTCATTGCTGGCTGGCTATCCCCGAGGTTGCTGCATTGGTGGTGGAGAATTGGTTCTACTTTCATGGGACGCGCTATCAGCTGATTGCCTGGGTGGTAATGCCCAATCATGTGCATCTGCTGATACGGGTATTGAACGGTGAGTCGCTGTCTCGCATCGTGCATAGCTGGAAGTCTTATACTGGCAAAAAGATCTCGGCGTTGCTGGCGGGTTCGCCGCCATCGATATGGCAACCGGATTATTGGGATCGATATATACGCAACGAAGCGCACTTTCAGCGGGCAATTGAGTATATCCATCAGAACCCGGTGAAAGCGGGGTTGGTGAAAAACGCGAAGGATTGGCGCTGGAGCAGTGCTTATTCCAGTGCTAATGCGGGCGGGCCGCCCGCGCTCCCGGGTATGTTATGAACCAATCGCTGCGCTCCCGGGTATGTTGTGAACCAATCGCCGCGCTCCCGGGTATGTTATGAACCAATCGCCGCGCTCCCCGGTATGTTATGAACCAATCGCCGCGCTCCCAGGTATGTTATGAGCCAATAGCCGCGGTGCTCCTCTGGGAGCGCGGACGGCTCGTCCGCAAAACAGCGTTTTACGAGGTGCGGTTCGTCAAAGATCCAAAATCAGCTTGCGGGTTTTGGAGCGACTGACGCAGATCATCATCGTTCGGTTTTCTTCACGTTCCTGCTCGGAAAGTACGGTGTCACGATGATCGGGAATACCGCCAAGCACAGCGGTCTCGCAGGTTCCGCAGTATCCGTCGGAGCATGAGAAGGACAAGCCTTGCCGAACCTTACGGACACAATCAAGAATGGTTTCATCCTTACCCACGTTGATCGTCTCTCCGGTTTTATGCAGCTCAAGTTCGAACGCCCCATCAACATCGCACGCTGCGTCAGTAGCATCATCACTGATTGCTGCAGCATCAACTAATGGCACCAGCTCGATCCGCCCGAAGCGCTCCATATGGAGACTGATCGAGGGCCGCTGTTCAATTTGTACAGAAAGCGCATCCATCAATCCGTTAGGACCACAGGTATAGACCGCTGTATTCTCCGCAAGTCCATTAACCAGAACACCAAGATCAACACCGCCAACTTCGTCATCAATATGGACGAACACACTGCCAGGCTGCTCACGCTCCAGCGCCTCGACTTCAGCCATGTACGCCATTCGTGTACGTGACCGACCGAGGTAATACAGCTTCCAGGGCTTGCCTGCACGTTTCATACTTCTGATCATTGGTAAAACAGGCGTAATACCAATGCCACCCGCAATGAATGCGTAATTTTCCGCCGCTTCCAGGGCAAAAGAGTTTTTGGGTTTGGTAGCCGCAATGACGTCTCCTTCTTGCACCTGTTCGTGGACGTAGCGCGAACCGCCACGACTTTCCGGTTCAAGCAGAATAGCCAGCTCGTAACTTCGCCCTGGCTCTCCTGAAACAATCGAATAAGCGCGTACCAGCCCTCCGGGAAATGCCAGCTCGATATGCGCACCAGGCTCCCAGTCCGGAAGCTCTTCGCCAGCCAGTAATAATTTAATGATGCCGTCTGCTATAACTGCCTTGCTGTTTACTGTCAGGTGTAAGCAGAACCCAGGGGCAAGCGTCTCGTTTCCTGTAACAGTGATAGTCATCATCTCACCTCACAACAGGAACGTCAGGTTGTGATGATTACGGGGTGCATCAAGCAGACAAACGACTTTTCGATCGATTTTGATCACGCCGCCTTCTGCGACGAAAACGTGTCCCATCCAACCACTGAACGTCTGGATTGCATGGCCTCCCCGCATTTCCTGAACGATAAACTGCGAACGAATCTTGATTTCTCCTTCCTTTTCCGTCGGCAGTCTGACGAAAGATGCGCTCACATGAGAGGTATAAGACGGGGGCAGCTGCGAATAAGCAACGCCGGTTCTTAACCATACGATACGGTCACCCATGCGACGACGGTCATCGAAAGCAATCGTGACCTGGCGCTGGGGGTCTGCCCGCTCAGCATCCGGCAACTCACCAACAGCAGGCACCCAGTAAACACATTCGCGACTATAGAGCTGATACCATTGTTCAAATGCACGACGATCCAGTAGCCAGTTTTCGTGAATGATCAGGGACTCATAGGCCTGGCGCTCTTCCTCATTAAGAACCGTACCTTTACCTTCCCATTCATCCATATCATTACGCAGTTTCGCGTAATAAGAATCGTCAATATAATTCGACTCGAGTGTATCGCGCAGAATGTCCTCAAGGGTGAAGCCATCCTTTATAAGATTGGTGTTGATGCTCATTTCGTCCCCCCGGTATTACCTTGTTCTATACGCTTCTGCCACTCTTTCCAGAAAACACGTAATGGAAGTTCATCCGATACAGGGCCACTCAACATTCCCTTGGCGCCGATGTACTCTTTGCCGGTATCCATATGGCGCCCGGTCTGTATCCACTCGACTTCCTCAATTTCAAGACCAGCCTGGCATTCTTCAAAATTCGCCAGATCATCAGGCTCACCGAAGGACGGAAAATCCTCTTGCAAACGCATACGCAGTGAATTGACTTCGTCTGGAAGATCGTCTGCAACGAGGGCGGTTGCATACCAATTAATATTGGTTTTATTGACACTCTGAGGCTCGATAACCTGAATCTGGTTGCCGATAATCAGAAGGTTGGGGAAAATATTAATATTCATGCCAGACCCCATCACGACGTCGAGGGCAGCATCGGCTTTGTCACCCATTTTCTCGCTGATAATCCGCGCATACGGACCTTCGCCTGGCATAGGAGCAGATTGATCCCAATAACGGATTATTTCTGCCCGCTGATCGATGAAGGTACCACCATTACCGCAGTCGGATACGGTTTGCAGGCCCTCATCAACATTACCAAGCGCCCATTGCATATCGACGCCACCACCGTAACGGTCTTTTCTCATACGCAGCAGTGACGCATGGGAATAGCCCGGGTGATAACCATCAGCAGCATTGTCATAAATCAGCTTCCAGTTACCGGCGCAGGTAAACCTGGTTTGTCCGCGGCGCAGCTGCAGCTCTGCGCCCGGCCAACGGTCAAGCCATTCATCCAGCAGCTCTGCTGACGGACCAAGATGGGTTTTGAGGTCAGGCAACTCCTTGTTTAGAGTACCGAAAATAAAGCCACGATAGCTTTCGACACGCAGTTTACCCAGGCCGAGTTCTTCCTTTTTGAAAGAGGGGCCATAACCCTCTTCAAGAGGAACAGCAGCCAGCTCCCCGGTATTGGTGAACGACCAGTTATGGTACGGACAGGTGAAGCGACGAGCATTTCCCTCATCCTGACGGCAAATGGTCGCACCGCGGTGTGTGCAACGATTCAGCAGGCCGTGAAATTTTCCTTCACGGTCACGGGTGATAATAACCGGGCGTAAACCAAGCTTCTTGCGCACGAAATCATTTGGCTTGGGCAACTCACTGGCGTGAGCCAGATAGGTCCAGGTACCACCAAAAACCCGGCTCATTTCAAGGCGGAAAATATCGGTATCCGTATAAAGGGTACGGTGAACACGCCCTTCTTCAATCAGGTGTCCGAAGCTGGATTCCGATGTGGTAATAATATTCACGAAATGTCTCCTAATACCGATGCCATCAGTAGCGCGTAAAGTATTCGTGGTGTTCCCATTGGGTCACCGTATCAGGGGACTGCTCCCAGTCAGGCTCGGCAGCGAGGAAGCGGTTAATTTCACTTTTCTTCATAGCAACCATCCAGTTGATGAACTGGTCTCCCATCGCCTCACGGAAGAACTTGCTCTTATCAAGGGCTTCCGTAGCTTCCATCAGATTGGTTGGAAGCTTCGGCCGGTGCTCGGCTTCGTAGGGGCTGTCTTCGATCGGACAGGGGCTGAGCTTACGCTCAAGGCCATCGCAGCCACTGAGTATTTGCGACGCTATGTAGAGATAAGGATTCGCTGTCGGCTCACCGATACGGTTTTCAATGTGCCCGGAGATATGGCAGGGACGACCTTGTACTCGTACCATCGCTGCCCGGTTGTCGTAGCCCCAGGTTGAACGGTCTGGGGCCAGCGAATTGGGTTTAAGGCGGCGATAACCATTAATCGTCGGGTTGGTAAATACTGAAGCATCGACAGCATGCTCCAGCAGGCCTGCAACGTAAGAAAGCCCTGTAGGGGAAAGAATCTCACCGCTATCCGGCGATGCCACAAAAGCGTTCGGTACTCCTGGCGCAGCAAGGCTCTGATGTAAATGCCAGCCAGAAGCCACAAAACTCGAGAAAATCGGTTTGGCCATGAAGGTGGCATGCAACCCCATGCGTGCCATCGTCTGCTTCACCATAGAGCGGAACAGCACCATAGAGTCAGCCGCCTGCAAGGCGTCCTGGACATCAAAGGTGAATTCAAGCTGCCCCGGCCCCATTTCATCTTCCATTGTGCGAAGCGGCAAGCCGAGAGCCAGGCAGTTTTCTGCCAGTGTGTCTGTGATTTCACTGATCTTGTCCTGCTGGTCCTCAGACATATAGGCAAAGCCGCGCCACAGAGCTTCAACAGATGGCGGTGTAGGCGGAACCCCCAGAGTTCCCATATGTTCTTCACCGAGATTATGATCCGTCACCCGTGTTACATAGAACTCAACTTCGAGCCCTGTAACCAGATCAAAGCCCTGCTTCTTCAATCGCTTAATGGCCGATTTCAGCTGGTGACGGGCATCGAAAGGCACAGGCTTGCCATTGCGAAGATAGATATCACACAACACCCAACCGACGGTCGGCGCCCAGGGCAAAACACGAAACGTGAGTGGGTCCGGCACAAGGATAGCGTTGGAAAAGCCGTGCATGTCGTCGAGGCCAAGACCACCGTCCTTGCCGAACGGGTTGAATGCGACACCTTCAGCAGAGTCAAAGCTGAAATAGGCACTGGTGAATTCAACACCTTCCCGAAGAGCGGACTTGAAGGCCCCCGGAAGAAGCGTCTTGGAACGAAGTTTGGACTGAGCATCTGGAACGGATACCCGAAACGTTTTCAGATCGCCTTTTTCCACCATCGCATTGATTTTTGTTGCGGCCTCTTTCTGCTCATCAGTCCAAAGACCAAACTCATCAATGAAACCGGAAATTTCCGGAGAATCACTCATTTTTGTTTCCTCGCTGCTGTGTACGCTGTCCGGCAATGTTCATTAATTTCCATAATTCATGTCAACATGAAAATTTATAAACATATGCGTTTGCATATTTCTTGATTTGGGTTGTGCAGAGTGATCCACAGCACTGGAAGCTGATCGCGGATTGGTGCTTTAAAGAAGCGCAAAGAGCGTTGGAAGGTAACGATTGAGCGCGCTGAGTTGATGAAAAAATCCGCCCCGAAGGGCCGTGGAATCAATGCTGCTTCGGCCCCAGCCGATAAAGCAGCGTCATGCGCCACCTTGGCGCATGACGCTGACGCCGATCTTCACCACGCCCGCAACGGATTGGAAAAACGGTGTATAAGAGCCACTGAAAACAGTCCTGACCTGAACCTCTGAGCCACCGATAAGAGTGAACAATGCCGCCAATCAAATCGTGTCCTGGATATTCAAATGCCGTAGTTGAAATCGCTGAGGATCAAAATCTCACCATGTGAAAATACAATCAGTCCGTTGTTCTAACGGATTGGTATCAATTGAAGTCGGGGATAATCGTGTGGCTTCGGGATTGGGTCGGCCACTATACTATGGCCACCCGGATTTACGTTGCGCAGATATTTACCCGGGTGTATCAACCGCAACACAGCGAATGAGACATAAGAGCGAGACATACTCGAATGACAGCACAACCTGGAATGAATGGAACTGTTTCCCAGCGAATCAGGGCTCTGCGGGATCGGTTACCACCCGCCGAGCTTGCTGTAGCTAACTCGATTTCCGAAAACTATCCGATGGGAGGCCTTGTGCCTGTGGTACAACTTGCCGCTAGCTCAGGGGCAAGTCCGCCAACCGTTGTGCGTTTTGTAAAGAAACTGGGTTTTGACGGCTATTCAGAATTTCAGGACGCATTACGGAATGAGGCCCAGAACCGGCTATTCTCACCCGTTGGCAGCTACCCGGACAATCGATCAAGTTCTGACGAAACGTCCCCCTCCGGGCAGGCACAGTTCCTGTACCTGGAGAGTATCCGTAATACATTTACATCACTCAGCGATGCAGAAATCACAAAGGCCGTTCAACTGCTGTGCGCATCTGAGAATAACATCGTGACAATAGGTGGACGCTTCAGCCAGGTATTGGCCCAGCAACTTTATCGTTACCTTTCAATTCTGCGCCCGAACGTCCAGCTATCTGTCCCTGATATTCACAGCCTTGTCGACATACAACCGTCGACCGTTGCTGTGGTCTTTGACTTTCGACGCTACCAGCAAACGACCATTAACTGGGGGTTAGAAGCAATCAATAAAGGCGCCAAGGTCATTCTGGTAACAGACCAGTATCTTTCTCCCCTGGCCTCCAAGGCTACCGCTTTGCTTACCGCAGGCAACAAGGCGTTAGAACCATTCGATTCAATGACCGCGGCCTTTGCTGTCACCGAGCTTCTTATCTCGGAAACAGCACGTACCCTCGGTGAGCCTGCACGCGACCGCCTGGAAGAATTCGTACAGCGTCAGGATGACGAGGACCGTCTGACTCTGAAATTCGAACCTCCTGCCGTCTGATACATCAACAGTATTGATGCGGGCGAGCCGCCCGCACTCCCGGACAATTTCACACCTCGGCTCACATAGGAGCGCGGACGGCCCGTCCGCAAAAACAGCGAATATGAGTTGGTAACTCATGCAAACCCAAGCTGAACAGAAAAGGGCTATAAGCGCCAAAGTTGAAATTGTTCAATTTTCACCCATCAGCTATTGACCCCGGGCGCCAGAGCGGATAAATTTTACAAAAATTGACAGTTAGGTTAATCGTTGCACTCAGGCTGTTTTCCTTGAATATTCCGGCCACCTCACGTCACTAACAGAGATGCCAATCACGATCAGGAAACGCCGTTAGAAGAATATCCATAAGCGTTTACATCAGTTATTGCTCTTGCTTTCCAGCTGATTATTCGGCCCGAGCCCGTTGAAGCAGAGCGGGAGGGACCCAAATGGCTCCAGCTAGTAGAAGTGCGGTATATGGAAAGCACAGGCAGCAAAACCCAGAATAAATAATAGCCTGTTTAATAACTGGCCAGGCCGGTTTTTATTCATCGAAAAAGGCGCCCCACCAAAGTCAAGTATAAAAACTCAAGCCTCGCTCTCTGAGAATAAAAATACTTTACAAACAGTGAGAATTATTATCAAAAAAACACTGACCAGTCCTAAAGCAGGATAGGAAAAGAACCAAAAGCAACAAGAAAAATTATAAATACAGGGAGAAGATTAAAATATTTTTGGATGTGCCGCTGTACTATTAATACCAAAATAAAAGTATTTTTATAACGAAATGGAATAGACAATGACTAAAAACATGTCTCTATTTAAATACCTCGGAGCGATTTCAATATTATGCCTCTCTGCCCCCTTGCAGGCAGAGAAGTCTGGTTTTGCTCTTGGTGGTGAGATTGGCACGCTGGGATTGGGATTGGGTGCGCATTATAAGGTACTGGATTGGCTGGTTCTGCGTGGTGGCTTCAATACGTTGGATTTGAATCATGAATTTCAAAACGATGATCTAGATTACGATGGCAACCTGGCATTTAAAAATATACGCATTGGAGCCGATATATATCCATTTAATGGGAGCTTTCGTTTATCTGCTGCGTATGTAAATTATGATTTATCCATGAATATAACCGCCACCCCTCGCAATGGCACACTCGAAGTCAATGGTGAGGTCTACGATACAACAACAGAATTGGAAAGCCTGAGTGGGGATATTTCATCAGCAACAGGATCTCCTTATATCGGTTTTGGTTGGGGCAACCCGGTAAGTGCTGGCAAAGGCTTTGGATTCATGCTGGATCTGGGTGCTGTATTTCTTCACTCCGTTGATGCCGACTTATATGCTACCTGTCCAGAAAACTCCTTGAGTTGTCACAGCGTGCAATCAGATGTGGATATTGAAGAAGCCAAGTTGCAGCGCGACATAGATAATTCTGATTTATTTATACCTGTTATAAATTTTTCATTGAGTTATCAGATTTAATCCCGATGGGCATCTATAAAACAAGGAATCAGACAACATGAGAAATTCTGTTTTTTATATAACGTCACACCTGCCAAAGGCATTATTAACCTTACCTCTCGCTGTATTATTATCATCTTGCCTAAGTAGTTCGGATGATGAAGTTGGTTTGGAAAACCAGGTGCCTTCAGAACCTTCTGTGGTTGTACGCGGTACCTCAGGCTCGGATCAAGCGCTAATGACCTCGGTCAAGAGCCGAACCCTGTCAATCCAGATACTGGACGCGGCGTCCCTGGAACCGATTGAAGAATCGGTGTCATTGTCTTTTTATGCTCCTGATGCGGCTGAACTTGCCTATTTGACCAATGATGAGGGAGACGCTTTCACGAATGGTCAATTAATTATCACCGATAATGGCACTACCAATGTTCTGATCGATAGCGGTTTTGCTGATCAGCTTTCACCAATCAGTTTCCGCATACAGGCATCGGCCAGCAACTATTTTGCTGGAGGAAGCAGTGTGGTGGTAGAACCTGCCTTGGAAGATGGCCAACAAATTGTCACTCTCAAGTTGGTCAGTAAAATCATTTCACCGACGGGAGTTACGGTGGTAAGTAATACCAGCCACGTAGCCACAGACGGTGTATTGGATTCAGAACTGGTGGTTGAAACCGAAAGTGGTATTGGCATTAGCTTGCCTGCCAATACCACACTGACAGATATCGATGGCAATCTTCTGTCTGGTAATTTACACGTTGAAATTGCGTACTTTGACCCTACCGAAGACAGCGCACTTGATAGTTTCCCTGGTGGTTTTTCCGTTGGTAGCGATACGGATATGACAGATAGCTCCGACGGTGAAGGTTTCTTTATGACCGCCGGTTTTCTTGCCGTGGATATCATTGATGAAAACAACCAAAAAGCCCATCAGCTCGGCACCACGGCAGATTTGGTTTTTCGCATCCCTGACGATATTATCAACCCTGAAACAGGTGAACCCGTTAAAATTGGTGATGTTATTCCAGTATGGAGTCACAATGAAACGACTGGCCAATGGGGTATGCACGACCAGGAGGGCATCGTTACAGAAGATGACCAGGGCCTGTACTTAAGTGTTCAGACTGATCATTTATCCTATTGGAATCTGGATTGGCACTACAGCGCCAAATGCATGCGCCAGGTTAATTTTACAGACTTGAGTGGTAATTTACTTACTGCCGATCAGATCCCTGCTTCCGGCATCATAATTAAAACAGAAATCGAGAAAAACGGTGCCAGACAGAGGACTAGCACCGGTACATTGCTGGACCCAGAAAATCTGATTAATAACACGCCCAATGCAGAAGGATTCAGCTTTTCGATTACTCCTTCGTATGGTGATATCGACGGTGATACCGTCATTGTATCCGGTTCTCAAGAGACTGAACTCGTAGGTTATTATACTCAATGTAAAGAGCCAATGCTGGTTGCCATAGATGTGCTGGCAATTCCAGAGCCTGTGTCAATCAAGGCAAGTGCTTATATTACTGCTCCGACAGACCTGACTTATTGGGACGTCAATGAACTTATATTAAAAGCCTACGACAAACCCAGAGCCTCTGCACTCAATGAAGCCCAAGCAGAAAAACGGATTAAATTATTAAATATTACCCACCCAAATTCAAACCCTGAAAATTCCAGTACCTGGGGCGGAAGTTATCAAGTTTACACTGCTCGTTCACAGCCTTTGGTATTGAGTACAACGTATCAGAAGTTTTTAGATGAAGATCTGTTTGATCGTACTGAAATTGCAACAATCCAACAGATTCTAAAAACCCAGTATGTGCTGGATGGAGAAACCTTCTACTACACTTATAGAACAAATACCGGCCATTACTCATATGGCACTGCCACAATGATAAATGGCGAAGTAGAGTTTTCTTTACCTGTTGATTCAGCTGGAACATTGTACGCCAATATCTACGGGTATATTAATGATCCTGAGGATGGCCCATTCAACATCAGCAGTTATCTTCAACAATCAATAACAGCTGAAGACATAACCAATGGTAGAATCGAGCTGGCATTTGAAAATGCAGTAGCAATCGCTCGTATTTATCAAGCTATATTCAATAATAACAGTGTTGAGCAATAACCATTGCTTTTTATCTTCCGACGTTGCTTGAGCAGCGCTAATGCGGGCGGGCCGCCCGCGCTCCCGAAATAAACCGCCGCCGCGCTCCTGAGTTACATAAAATCATGGGAGCGCGGACGGCCCGTCCGCAAACAGCATATTCAAACGCGTTTGTTTATGGTGTGCTGCTTGATCTGAATTTTGGGAGTCAGTAGTTACTATCGCCAGAACGGCTTGGAAAATGGTCCGCCCGAGAGGATTCGAACCTCTGACCTTCGCCTCCGGAGGGCAACGCTCTATCCAGCTGAGCTACGGGCGGTCGATGAGTTCAGGTGATGATTACCTGAATCAAGGCCGCGTATTGTATCTGCTTTTTTGACAATGCTCTACTGCTACCTGCTTGTCTGGTTAAATTTACGTTTTTATGGCGTTATGCGGCCACGGATAGTGCCGGGCCGTGTGTATTTCTCGTCGTTTGGGGTACGCACTCAGCGCTGGCTACTGCTGCTGCGCCAGTAACCGATAGCTTTCCATACGGTCGTAATGACTGTGGGTCACGGTGACGAGGGCAAATTCCTGGCAGTTGAACCGGCGGCTGAGTTGTTCGATATCCGTCAGGCACTGGTCAGCGGTGCCAACGGTGTACCCACTGAGAATATGGTCGTAACCGGCTTGTGCCGATGGCGACATCTGCCGGTAGCGGTCTTGTACCTGTTCGGGGGTCAGGAAGTCTTCCGGCATGCCTTGCTGGGCTGTCAGTTTGCGATATACCGCGGTGCCTGCGCGCAGTTTTGCTTCGTCTTCGGTGGCGGCGCAGATACAGGCGATGCCAAGTAATTTGTTGGGCTGGCGCTGGTGCCCGGCTTGTTGCCATGCCTGCTGCCAGTGGTCGAATATAGATGGCTGACACTGGTCTGGTGCGATAAAGCGTGCCAGTGCAAGGTCGTAACCCAGTTTGCCTGCCAGGCCGGCACTGCCACCACTGGAGCCCAGCATCCAACGTTCCGGAGTCGGTGTATTATCAGGCATGACACTGAGGTGTTTAAACGGGCTGTTGGCGGGTACGCTACCTTCCAGTAACTGCCCCAGCAGTTGTGCTTGCTGTTCATAAATGTCGCCCTGCAGTGGCCGGTGTGGGAAAGCCAACGCTGCTGAGCTCAGACTGGAGCCTCCCGGTGCTCGCCCGATCCCGAGGTCTATGCGGTCGGGGTGCAGTGTGGCGAGCATCCGAAAACACTCGGCCACTTTTAGCGGGCTGTAATGACTTAGCATGACCCCGCCGCTGCCCACCCGGATACGCTGGGTCTGGGCGGCGATGGTGGCTACCAGTATCTCCGGGCAGGGATTGGCAAAGTGCATGCTGTCGTGATGTTCGGCTACCCAATAGCGGTGGTAGCCCAGTTCATCACACAGACGGGCCAGTTCCAGAGTCAGGCCAGGCGCGGCTCTGAGGGAGTGGGAGCCATGAACCGGCGACTGGTCGACCACCGAGAGTTTGATATTCATTCAAGATCCTGTGTAAACGTAGTATGCGGATGCCGGGATATGCCAGAGGCTCCTTGGTTAAAGGGCCGATCAGAAGAGACCTGCGGATAACTATCCGCTGTGGCCATGCTCATGCTGGCGTTTGTACCTGTTTTTGTGTGTCGATAAAGACCAGGTGTGATCGCGGCTATCGCCTGTTCAGATATGTGTGAATAATACCTATCCCATCCCACAAGAGGGACTGTTCCGGCCCATACAATCGGTATTTTGTAATCCTGTTTTCAGGATATTGCTGGATTTCTGAAGGTGATTTTGGCCTTTGCCACCTCCCAGAACATCAGGATCACGCCTGAAGTGGCGGCAGAGAAGCCAGTTATTATCACGCTTGTTATGTGAATACAGAGCCGTATTTATAATAAACCCCTGACAAGACGACGGTCAGCCATGGATGCTTTTGAGGGGTTGAGGATGTGTCATATGTATCTAATCCACAAAGAATCTGTGGTCAAATACCAGCCTTGCCTGACAGTTGAGAACAAATCCAGCTATATCAATATCCAATACAAGAACATCAACAATCAATACAAAACAGCAATAGCCAATAAATCTACCGGTTGTTAGTTTTGATTCATACTTGTGTAAATACAGGCCAAACTTCGATTTTTTATCACCAGCTTTATGGCTATCACGTCCATTGTATGAAGTGTTTTTTGGTAAAAACCGGTTCTGGACAGGTCTTATTTTATAATTCCATTTATGGGTCAATCAAATCCCATTTTACCGATTAATATACAGGCTGTTTTTTGTACTACTGGTTCGACTACCTTTATAAATGAGGGTAAGGTGATCCAAAATAACAATAAAAGAGACATCGTATGTTAGTCAGCGTGCTCAATAACTCAGCCGTATGTACCAATACCACCCCGGATGAGGTGTCCAATCATGTCAACCGTCATATTGGCCGCCATCGTCTGGAACTGATGGAAACCGAAACCTCCCGCGCCCAGTTGTCATTGTGTCAGTTTTCCGATCTCTCCCTGTCCCGGATTTGTTATGGCAACAGGGTACGCGTGGCCTGCCCCGACCTGGAAGATATTTATCATTTTCAGATTGTTATGCGTGGTGAATGCCAGTGGCGCTTTTCAGACACCGATATGCTGCTGACCAGCGGTCAGGCACTGATGATGAATCCAGGAGAAAAAATTGATCTTGTTTACAGCGACGATTGTGAAAAGCTGATTGTTAAGATCCCTCGGGAGGTCATGAACAATACCTGTATCGAGCTGGCAGGCCGAGTACCCAACAATGGGATTTTGTTTGAACGCAAGGTACGGGATATTCGTCAGTCGCAGTCTTTTTTGTCCTGTATTGAGGCGGTTTTTTATGAAGCCAGTGAAGAATCTGAGCTCAGTCTGAATGGCATTTCTGCCAGCTATCGGGATTTACTGGTGCAAAAGCTGATGAGTACCTTCAACAGCAATTTGATGGATGTTATGCCTCCAACAACGCCGGAAGACAAAAAAATACAACGGGTGTTAGTTTATATTGATGCCAATATCAAAGAGAACCTGACGGTCGAGGAATTATCGGCCATTGCGGGTATCAGTGTCCGCAAGCTGTATTCACTGTTTGCCAATAGTCTGTCGACAACGCCAAAGCGTTATATCAAGCAGGCCAAACTGTTAGCGATACATCGGGAGTTACACAAGAATCCGGCGATTCGTAATGTCACGGAAGCGGCAATGGATTATGCCGTAACGCACCTGGGTCGTTTCTCCTCCGAGTACAGGGAAACCTTTGGTGAGTTGCCGTCAGCCACCTTGAAAGCCCGCAACCTGTAATGGTTAATGGTGCTTATCAATACAATAATAAGCCCCATACAGTCCATACCGATGGTTATACGATCGTGATACCCGCCTCGGCGAGCCAACAATGGCCCACCGTTATAAACAGTGAGGCCGGTATCACCCATGGGGCACGGCTTGCCGCCGTACAGGATTAAACAGGTGCCTCCTACACACTGAGGTGCGTCTCAACGGTGTCGATATTGTCCAGCAAGTCGGTGGTATTACCATCGAACACCACCTCTCCCTTCACCAGCACCACGTGTCGGTCACACAGGTTTTTCAGTACCTGAATGTTCTTGTCGACAATCAGGGTCGACATACCGCTATCCTTGATATGGGCAATCACATCCCAGATTTCCTTGCGGATCAAGGGTGCCAGCCCTTCTGTCGCCTCATCCAGAATCAGTAGTTCCGGGTTAGTCAGTAACGCCCGCCCGATCGCCAGCATTTGTTGCTCACCGCCCGATAACTGGGTACCCAGATTGGTCAGTCGTTCGGCCAGCCGGGGAAAGGTTTCCAGCACGCGATCGTAATGCCATGATTGCTGGCCATTCACGCCTTCACGAGCCGCCAGCTGCAGATGCTCTTTCACGCTCAGGTTGTGGAACATGCCGCGCCCTTCCGGCACATAGGCGATACCCTGGCGCATGCGTTTCCAGGTCGGTAATCCGCTCAGGTCAGTGCCATTAAAACGCACATCGCCACCGCGCGGGGCTACCAGCCCAAGTACCGATTTCAGAGTGGTGGTTTTCCCCATGCCATTACGGCCCATCAGGCTCATCGCCTGACCCGCCTCCAGGGTAAAATCCACGCCGTGCAAAATATGGCTTTCACCGTAATAGGTGTGCAAGCCACGAACAGTCAATAGTGGTGTCATCAGATTACCTCGTCGCCCTGGCCCAGATACGCTTCTTTTACCCGTCGATCGTTCCGTACATCATCCACTGTGCCTGTTACCAGATGCTGGCCGTTCACCATCACGGTCAGCTGGTCCGACAGCTCGAAAACGGCTTCCATGTCGTGTTCTACCAGTACAATGCAGTAGTCTGTTTTCAGGGTTTGTAACAGATCGATAATCAGCCGGGATTCTTCATGGCCCATTCCGGCCATGGGTTCATCCAGCAGCAACACCGACGGTGCCGTTGCCAGTACCATGGCGATTTCCAGCTGGCGCTGTTCGCCATAACTGATTTGTGCCGCAATGGCATCCCGTCGATGCTGCAGGCCGACTTTCTCCAGAGCAGCTTCGGCCATTTCGATCAACAGCTTGTCGCGATTACGGCGGGCAAAAATATTGAAGCTGCCCCCGGTTCGGCGTTGTGCCGCCACACAGCAGTTTTCCAGGCAGGTGGTCTGTGGATAGATATTGGTTTTCTGGAAACCACGACCAATGCCCCGACGGACAAATTCGTAGGCCCGGATATCCTCAATGGCATCGCCATGATGCAGAATCCGGCCACGGGTGGGTTTGTACGTCCCGCAGAGCATATTCAGCAAGGTGCTTTTGCCAGCCCCGTTCGGGCCGACGATGCCGTGCAGTGACTTGTCGTGGAAAGCCAGATTCATATTGTCGAGGGCTTTCAGGCCACCCCAGTATTTGCACAACCCTTCGGTTTGCAGAACGATATCCTGGCTCATTTGCGACGCTCCACCCAGTTCTCGATAAAACCGGCAATGCCGGATTTGAACACCATCACCATGGCGATAATCATCAGCCCCATCGGCAACAGCCAGTGTTCGGTCATATGTTCAAAGATATAGTGCAGACCGGAGTACACTGCGGTGCCCAGAATCGCCCCATAAATGCTGCCCATCCCCCCCAGAATCGACATCACTAACGCCGACCCGGAAGTCTGCCAGGACATCATCGACGGATTGACGTAGCCGTATTGCAGGGCAAACAGATAACCGGCATAGGATGCCAGCGCCGACGCCATCACATAGCTGATCAGTCGAAACAGAAAGACGTTGTAGCCCAGCGCCGTGGTACGGTCCGGATTGTTTTTGACGGCATCCATAATGCGACCGAACCGCGATGCCAGCACCAGTTTCCAGAATGCCAGACAGTTGAATAACGACAGCAGGCAGAAGTAATAAAAGTGAATCGGGTTATCGAGGTCAAAAAACGCCAGTCCAAACAGACTGGTATCCGGTTTCATCAGAATAAACAGACCATCGTTGCCGCCAAAATGAATCGAATCGGAGAAAAAATAGAAACACATCTGGGCAATCGCCAGCGTAATCATAATCATATAGATGCCACTGGTACGCAGCACGATCACACCCACCAGCAAGGCAATCACCGCAGCAATCACACAGATATAAAAAGTATATACCCAGAAATTCACTGCCTCGTACTCCGGTGCGATCATAAAAAACAGATAGCCTCCCAAGCCGTAGAACATCGAGTGTCCCAGGGTGATCAAGCCACAACGCCCTACCAGATAATCCAGCGACATCACAAAGATGGCGAAAATCAGTACCGTGGTCAGCTTGTTGATATAAAAAACGTTCTGCTCCAGAAATAACGGCAACAGCAACGCCAGCGGAAAAAATATCCAGACGAACAATTGTTCGGTCTTATTGGTAAATATCATCGCGACATACCGCCCTTAGTTGGAAAACAGGCCCTGTGGCTTGATCAGTAAAATCACTGCCATCAGGATATACACCACCATCGACGACACCGCAGGAAACAGCACAGAGGCAAAGGTATCGACAATGCCGACCATCAAGGCCGCCACAAAAGCGCCCTTGATCGAGCCCATGCCACCAATCACCACCACCACAAAACAGGTGATCAGCACATGCTCACCCATACCGGGCACAATCGATGCGATCGGTGCCGAAATCACTCCCGCCAACGCTGCCAGCATTACCCCGGCACCAAATACAATGGTGTACAGACGGTTAATATCGATCCCCAGACACTCAACCATCTCGCGGTTGGACTCTCCGGCCCGGATCAACATACCCAGCCGGGTACGGTTGATCAGCAAGTACAAACCAGCGGCCAATACCAGACACAGCACCGCCACAAACAGTCGATAGACGGGGTAAGCCACCAGTTCGGTCAGCTGGATCGAGCCGCTCAGCAGCTCCGGCACATCGACCCCGAGGGAGTCGTTCCCCCACAGCAGACTTTGCAGGGCGTTAAACACAAAGATCATGCCGATGGTCAGCAGCACCTGATCGAGATGATTACGTTTGTACAGGCGGCAGATCAGCGTTTTTTCAATCACTATCCCCAGTGCCAACGCAATCACTGCCGACAACAGCGCTCCCAACAGAAAACTGTCGGTGTGCAGGGTGAAATACCAGGCCAGGTAAGCCCCGACCATATACATGGAGCCGTGGGCAAGGTTGAGAATCCCCATGACCCCAAACACCAGCGTCAGCCCCGATGCAATCAGAAACAGCAGCAAGCCATACTGCAAACCGTTCAGCAGCTGGACCAGAAATATTGCGAAGTCCATCAATACGATCCCCTTGAAGAATCATCCGGAAACCCTTGTCTGCTGCCCGGCATCACCGGCCCGGGCAGCAGGCAAGGCATGATCAGTTACTTCGACAGCCGCGAGCCGGGTCTTCCAGGGCTTCTGCGGCAATGCCGGTCACCTTGTTGACGCCATTCTCGACGGTGCGGAGGTAAATGGTCTGGATCGGGTTGTGGGCTTTGGAGAAGTGGAACTCACCCCGTGGACTAGGGATAACGGCGTCTTCCATCACCTGGATCAGGGCGTCGCGGTCACTGATATTGCCGTTTAACTTGTCCACCGCCTGGGCGATCAACAAACCGGTATCAAACCCCTGTACACCGTACAGATCGGCATCTTTGCCAAACTCGGCGGCGTAGGCGGCACGGAAGCGATGGTTAGCTGGAATATCCAGTTCATCCGCATAGTGCAGACCGGTAACAATGCCTTCGGCCGCGTTACCCTGTGCTGCCAGTGTCCCTTCGGTGAGGAATCCGGAACCCAGCAGCGGAATCTTGCCGCTCAAGCCCATGGCGTTGTAATCCTTCACAAATTTCACCGCGCCACCACCGGCAAAGAACACAAACACGGCATCCGGTTTCAGTGCGGCAATTTCTGTGATGTAGGACTGGAATTCGGTTTTGGGGAACGGCACCAGAATCTTCTTCAGTACCTTGCCGCCACCCTTGCTGAACGACTCTTCAAAGGCGTCCAGGCTCTCTTTGCCAAAGCTGTAGTTCCAGCTCATGGTCACCACTTTTTTGTAGCCTTTATCGAGAGCAACCTGACCCATCGGGTACGACGGCTGCCAGGCAGAAAAAGACGTGCGGAATACATTGGGTGCGCACCAGGGGCCGGTTGCCACGTTGGCACCGGCATTGGGAATGATCATGATCGGCTTTTTGTTACGCAGCACTTTCAACATGCCCATGGCGACCCCGGAATGCACCGGCCCAACAATAAAGTCTGCGTCTTTCTGACTCATCAACGCGGTCGCAATTTCAGGTGCCCGATCCGGGCGGGCTTCGGTATCCATTTCAATATATTCAATGGTACGGCCATGCAGTTTGTCGGCGTTTTGTTCCAGCGCCAGTTTCAAACCGTTGCGACCGGCATCTCCCAGCGCAGCGTACACACCACTGAACGGCAACATGATACCGACCCGAATCGGGTCTTCCTTGGCGACAGCGGCAGCGCTGGACAACACGGAAGCAAGCAACACCGCAGCAGCGGTAACGAGAGGTTTATAATGATTCATAGTTTTGCCCGGATTCTTATTATTGAGTTGTACGACCATTTAAAGCCGCCACTCTTCAGGCAAATAGCCAATTTGTGCAGCCCTCTATCCCCTCCTTGCACAGAGAGGATAAACAGGCAGATGAAGGGTCAAAACGTCATATCAGACCGCTGTGCCAGACAGCCATCGGCTTCTTGCTTGCTACCAGGCAAGCGTTTGAAAAATCGAAAAAAAAAGCCTCCGGCCAAAAAAAGAGTTAGACCGTTAAGCCTTTGTTGATATAACCGCCGAGAGAATCAGCCGGAATCCGGCTGACTGACCACGTTGTTCCTAGAGGGTGTTCTCAATCATGCCAGCCAAATTATCGATGACACCAAACAGAGCATCGATAAGTAATTTCTGGCCAAACGCCCGTAGCGAGTGGCAATCCGGCGATAGCGCTTGAGTTTCAAAAAACATCGCTCAACCAGGTTGCGTTTTTTATAAAGCTCCCTGTCGTAATCGCGTTGTTTCTTGCGGTGATGGCGAGGAGGAGTCACAGTCCGGCTGTCCTGACTTTCAATCCGTTGAATAAAGGCATCTGAATCGTAGCCCTTGTCAGCCAGGACATAATCCGCAGAAAATCCAGCAATCAAGCACTTTGATTGACCATATTCGGATGCCTGACCACCCGTGAGAATCAGTCGCACTGGATTACCAAGACTGTCAACGGCCAGGTGAATTTTGGTGCTTAAGCCGCCGCGTGATTTCCCCTAGGCTTCCTGATCACGATCGTTTTTTTGAGGCACCAAATACTGCCGTCCACCATCAAATATTCCAGGTCAGGCTGATCACTCAGCGCTTCAAAGACCGCTTTCCAAATCCCTTTGTGTGACCAGCGATTGTAACGAACATACACCCGGTGCCAGTGACCAAACTCCGGTGGCAAATTCCGCCTGGGAGACCTAGTTCGGGTAATCCAGAGGACGACTTCGACAAATTGGCGATTATTCTTTGCGGTGACACCGCAATCCGTGTTTTTTCCAGGAAGCAGGTGCTCGATGCGTTCCCAGTGGCTATCTCGAAGTACGTTTCTATTCATCTTGGGAAATAGATAGACGTTGCGCGAGAACGCCGAGAAAGTTAATTGAGAACGCTCTCTAGTAAAGAGTGATTTTTCTTTTTGTAACATTTAATATAATAATTATTCCTCCGTGGACGTAAATGCCATGATTAAGCCAGTAGTGCTCCCTGAACTCTCAAAAAATTGGCAAAGCCCACTAGTATTATCAGGCGCTCCATATGCTGCACAGTTCTCGACATGAACCTTTATATTGGCTAGAGATCCATCTTCTCTTGAAAGACTTAACAACGAGTTTTGCACTTTTTTATAATGTTCGATTTTGGCAAAGGTTATCTGAGTCATGATTAAATCGTATTGTTAGATGACCATGTTATTATCGTTGATTTTTGGAGTACTCAAGAAACTCTATATTTTAACTATAAACTCTATCTTTAATATTAAACTCCTTTTCTTTACTTAGAAAAAATATATTTGTTTTTTCTATTAGTTTTAGCAACTCACCCTCTAGCTCAAAAAATTCTAATCTTGGACCATTGGATATATCCATCCCAATATTATTAAATACTGCAATCATGTTATATTGATGAGATTTGTATTTGAAATCCGAATGTTTCCCTGGCATATATCTTGTATTTGACTCTGTGATATTTTTATTTATTTCTTCCATAAACCTTATATATTCTGGACTTACCCGATAATTATTATTATTTGGATCCATATACATGCGGTTAAACCAAATAACTTTGTTTATTGATGATGGATTTATTGTCTTTAGTTGTGCTAATTCAACATCCAAAAAGTTAACAAATGTATTATAGGTAGATAAATGCCTTTGAATGGTGGCTGTAGATTTATTTTCTTTGACTGAATCGATTGTGATTAGAAGTGTGAATAGTGTAGTTAGTGGAATTATTAGGTTTAGTGCTAGAACAAACAAATCCAATGGCACTGAATATGTTTCGTATATTTCAATTAGGCACTTATTTGACATGCATAGATCTGGAATTTCCGTGTAGGTGGTAATGCTAGTTTCGTAAACAGAGAAAACAGAGACCACTGTAGTAGGCAGAAATATAAATAATATTATTTTCATAACAATTCTTTTATTCATTTTTCAAATTCCGGCTTCACTTTTCTCATTCGTTCTCTTATTGATGCTGCTGACTTAGGATATAACTGAGCTAGTATGTTTAGTCTATTATGAAGAATATAATAGCGTTTTTTATACCAAAAATTATTTTTCTTTTTCTCATAATCCCGTTCTATTCTGTCTATAACATGTCCACACCTAACAATATCTCTTGGCGATGGCAGTGGCTTTATTTTAGATATTTTCTGGATAAATGAGTGGTATTTTTCATGTCCAACACGTGATAATTTATTAGTCTTACCCAAGACTCTATTATAGTCCTTTCTATACTGAAAGGTAGTTCGATAATTTGGTTCTTTTGCAACTATTTCAAGTTGATGAATAGCTGCTCTGATTTTCTTTATCTCATATTTTGGAAGTCTTGGCTCGTTGAAATTTACTCTAAGCCCATGTACCAGAGGTGCTTGTGAATATGAATGACATTCTTGGGTTTTTTCATTATTTATTGGAAGTCCTTTGGCATATAGCATTTCCAATACTGCTTTTTTTGCAAAGGAGAAATCATAATTTTTGATATCTGAAGATATTGTGATGTCATCCACAAACCTAGTGTACTTTAATTTTTTGTATGAGAGCTTTTCTATAGTTTTGTGTTCGATGTCATGCAAAGCCAGATTTGCCAGAAAGCTTGATGTTAAAGCCCCTTGAGGAAGATGGTTGTCATGAGAGCATAAAATAGTAAGGGTTTTTGAAACTTCTTCGGGGTATTTTAAAAATTTATGGAAAATATCGTAAATAACATCAAAGTGTATGTTGTCGAAGAAATTTTTGACATCTATTTTCAATATCGACTTTGCATTGCAATGTACACCGGCGCAAGATACATGATCAATTGGCTTTTCTGATTTTTTTTGTTTAGGAATAGAGCCAAAAAGATATGATGGCCATTGAATCATTGAATCATTGGCAAGTATTCTTTTATTTATTCTGTTTTGTATTTTCCGAATTAAGAATGTGGGCTTGTGTACAATTCTGGTTGAACCATTGATTTTTGGCTTTTTTATTACTTTATATTTTTTTTTAGATTTAATGGCTTTATCAAGCTCTTGCTCTGTAATATCAAGTGCTTCACATAGGTTTCTTATATTTGATATTGATTTAGTTGATATCTTGCTAGGCCCTTCTATTCTCATGCCATCATCCATTATTTAATGAGACGGAGCCTATCCTATACTCAAAGGTTAGTGCTTTCAGTCCACCTAGGCTAGGCCGTTTAACAACAGCTACAAAGCAACTGATAACACTAGGCTCCGCCACCGTCTAACACTACTCGAGGTCGTCCCGGCCCGATAGCATGGCGCCAGGCTCCTCCCCGAAATTGCTAGAACGCAATGCCTAACAGAGTTAGGCGTTTCTGTTGCAATTATTGCCTAGTTGCGGTGGTTGGGCGAATCACCCAAGCGAATGTAACCGTAACATAAGAATATATTTTAAGTAAACGCATATTGAACACTGCTGCCTGTTAACCAAAGTGGATCTCTTCCAAATACCATCTGCGAAACTCCTTATTCCGACTGTCCAATTTTTCCACAATGCCACTTACTAGTATTTGGCACCTATCGTTATCCGTCATGTTTTTCACTGGACAACCAAATTAATGGGGGGTCAAAGTTCTGTGTCAGACACGTACTCATCGATCCGGACCTCAAAATAGTTCTTGAAAAGTTCCAGCCCTGTACGGGTGGGTCCATCGGTAGGTTCTGCACCAGCATGTTGGGCTGATACGTTCCAGCCCTGTACGGGTGGGTCCATCACAGCTGAGCCACAACAGGCGTTCGGCTACAACGTTCCAGCCCTGTACGGGTGGGTCCATCTCTAGGAGGCCTTTACAACATATCGGCATAGAGTGATTTCAACAACCATCCATTCGAAAGTAGGCACGCAACCCATTAACCATCGCCGAAAAAACATCAAACCTCAGCCCTCTCGCGCCAGGCTGGCCATCAGTAAACGGTGAATACGTTCGGTCGTCTGTGCCGGTTGTCCTGCCTGGCGGCAAGGTTCGATCACGGGTAAACAGATCTCGTCCACTTCCAGCGGATGGCCTTTTTCCCGGTCAACCAGCATGGAGGTTTTGATGTCGTCAAAGTCTGAAATCAACTGGAACATATCGGCGGCATCCTGGGCTGTCAGGCCCACACCCAGATGCTGCGCCGCCCGCACTGTTTCATCCATCATGTCCTGGATAATGCGCCCTAACACCGGATCGGAAGTCATCGAACGGGTGGTCAGCCAAGTCAGTGCCGACAGTGGATTTACACCGTTGTTGATCACCAGCTTGCGCCACAACGCCTGCTGGATATCGTCACTCAGGGTGCAAGGAATACCTGCTGTCACCAGCGCCGCCTGCCATTGCAATAACGTCGGCTGCCAACCGGGATTGCGCACCGCATCGGGCCAGGCGCCCATTTCTATTTGCGCCACACCGGTGGCAGCCACCTGACCCGGGGCAATGATATGTCCGCCAATCCGTACTGCCAGCCCGCCCAGGGTTCTGTTCATACCGATCACTTCGGCAATCAGCGGCTCATTCCCCACGCCGTTCTGCAACGACAACACCGGGGTATCGGCCACCCCCAGCCAGTCGGCCAATTCTGCCATCAGGCTGGCGGTAGCGGTGGCCTTGGTGGCCAACATGATCAGATCAAATTCAGCACAGCGATAATCAGCCTGCAGTGCTGCCATATCGCAGGCAGCTACCGGGGCGGTCAGTTCAAAGTCCGGGTGCGTGACGGCCAGCCCTTGCTGTTGCAGCGCCTGCAAATGGGCACCACGGGCGACCAATACCACATCGTGACCGGCATCCACTAACCGGGCGGCGTAATAACAACCGATGCCACCGGCTCCCAGCATTAACAGTTTCATTGTTGACTTCTCCTGATAGTGTCACGCCACGGACGCTGCCTGGCTGGCCGTACGCAGTCTGTCGCGATCCAAAACACAAAACAAAAACGGCCGCATCATAGCGGCCGTTGTCATACCAGAACCCTTATCCCGATCAGACAAAACGACCGGTAACGGTACCCAGCCCCTGGTAACGGACACTGAAATTATCCCCTTTTTGGCACTGTACCGCTGCCGTGATTCCCCCAGTCATAATAAACGTACCGGCAGGAATTTCTTCACCACGCTCACCAAACATATTCGCCAGCATGGCAACCGATGCCGCCGGGTGGCCCAGTACCGCGGCACCTGCACCGGTGGCGATCACTTCGCCATTGATTTCCATCACCACGCCAAAGTTTTTCAGGTCGACATTTTCAACCCGTTGCATCTGGCCACCGGTAATAAACCGGGTCGATGAGGAGTTATCGGCAATCACGCTCTTCAGGTCAAATTTGAAATCCTTGTAGCGGGAGTCAATCACTTCCACAGCAGGCAAAACAAAGTCGGTCGCGGCCAGCGCATCGGCAATGGTCACACCAGGGCCTTTCAGCGCTTTTTTGGTGACAAAGGCGATTTCGGCTTCAATTTTGGGGTGAATCAGTTCATCGGTTTTGATTTCGCCACCGTCGGACACGGCAAAATAATCCGCCAGGAAGCCGTAACACGGATGCTCAACGCCCATCTGGGCCATTTTTGCCCAGCTGGTCAGGCCCATTTTCAGGCCAACGATCTTGTTGCCACGCGCTTCTTTACGACGGCGAATTTCCCACTGGATATCAAACGCATCCTTGTAAGTCATTTCCGGGTAGTCGTCTGTCAGCTTGGTGACTTCGTAAGCTTCCAGTTCGGCCTGTTCCAGATGGGCTGCTGCCGCGGCAATCTGTTCCTGATTCAGGTTGTTGTCACTCATATTCGGTGCCTCTGTCTGTGTCACATCGGCTATCCCATAGCCGATGTAGCGGTAACCTCATCAATGGGTCACTCGGAGAATTGGGGTACTCGGTGCCTGCGGCTTCCCACACATCCGGCATGGGAAGCGGCACCCGCTACGGTAGAACGAAGGCCTAGCCTTTGGCTTTGGCCATGGTCAGTGCCAGATCTTCGATCATGTCTTCCTGGCCACCGACGGTGCCACGCTTACCCAGTTCCACCAGGATGTCGCGGGCGCTGACGCCGTATTTCTTTTCGGCACGTTGGGCAAACAGCAGGAAGGAGCTGTAAACACCGGCGTAACCCAGCGTCAGGGAATCCCGGTCGATACGGATGATCTGGTCCATCAAGGGGGTAATCAGGTCTTCGGCGACGTCCATGATCTTGAACAGGTCGATGCCGGTGTGGCAGCCCATGCGGTCGAGTACCGCGCACAGTACTTCCAGCGGCGTGTTACCCGCTCCGGCACCCAGCCCGGCGACCGAACCATCGATCCGCGCCGCGCCGGCTTCAATGGCCGCAATGGAGTTGGCGACACCCATGGCCATGTTGTGATGGCCGTGGAAACCCAGCTCGATGGCGCTGTCCAGTTCGTTACGCAAGGCACCCAGTTTTTCGGTAACGTCGTCTGGCAGCATGTAACCGGCAGAGTCGGTGCAGTAAATGCAGTTAGCGCCGTAGCTGACCATCAGTTTGGCCTGTTCGATCAGTTTTTCCGGCGAGGCCATATGCGCCATCATCAGGAAGCCGACGGTGTCCATATCCATTTCGCGGGCAATGCTGATGTGTTGCTGGGAAACGTCGGCTTCGGTGCAGTGGGTGGCGACCCGAATGGTGGAGACACCCAGCTCTTTGGCCATTTTGAGGTGATCTACGGTGCCGATACCGGGCAGCAGCAGCGCGGAGATTTTTGCCTGTTTCATTTTTGGAATCACAGCACCCAGGTATTCCTCGTCGCTGTGAGCCGGAAAGCCGTAGTTCACCGATGAGCCACCAAGGCCATCGCCGTGGGTGACTTCGATCAGTGGCATACCGGCGTCGTCCATCGCACAGGCGATAGAGACCATGTCGTCCACACTGATCTGATGACGTTTGGCGTGCATGCCGTCACGCAGGGACATGTCGTGCAATTTCACATTTTTGCCGTTCAGGTTCATTGCTTCTTCCTCCGTCTCTTATTCGCCACGGGCTGGCAGTGTGATGGTGCCGCTGGCGGCTTCTTCGGCAAACATTTCGGCGGTACGCAAACCGGCGGCGGTCATGATGTCGAGGTTGCCGGCGTACTTGGGCAAGAAATCCCCCAGGCCTTCAACTTCCATAAACATGGACACCCGGTTGCCATCGAACACCGGGCCGTTCACCAGGCGGTAACCCGGTACGTATTGTTGTACTTCGGCGACCATGGCGTGGACAGATGCGGTAATGGCATCACGATCCGGCTCACTGGCTGTCAGGCAGTGGACGGTGTCGCGCATCATCAGTGGCGGTTCAGCCGGGTTGATAATGATGATGGCCTTGCCTTGTTTGGCGCCCCCGACCCTGGCAACAGCGCCAGCAGTGGTGCGGGTGAATTCGTCGATGTTCTGACGGGTGCCGGGGCCAACGGATTTGGACGACACGGTAGCGATGATTTCACCATAATCGACGGCTTGTACCTGAGAGACGGCGGCCACCATGGGAATGGTGGCCTGACCACCACACGTCACCATATTGACGTTCATCTCGAGGTTTTTGGCGTGTTCGGCCAGATTCACCGGCGGCACGCAAAAAGGGCCAATCGCGGCGGGGGTAAGGTCGATCATGATCACCCCCAGCTCATTGAGCTTGCGCGAGTTTTCCGCATGCACATAGGCAGAGGTGGCATCAAAGGCGACGCGGATATCATCGGCTATCACCTGTTCGAGAATGCCATCAACACCCGTGGCGCAGGTTTTGATTCCCATCGCGGCGGCACGCTTGAGGCCTTCGGATTCCGGGTCAATACCCACCATCCAGACCGGTTCGATCCATTCGGAACGTTGCATTTTCATCAGCAGATCGGTGCCGATATTGCCTGGGCCGATAATGACGGCTTTGAGTTTTTTAGACATAAAAATTTCCTCGCTGAATCTAGCGCTTATACGAAACGAACGGAGGCAGAACCGATACCGCCAATACTGACCGACATAAAATCACCCGCTTTCACTGGCTCCAGTGGTACCAGTGAGCCAGACAGAATGACTTCACCGGCTTTCAGTGGGATACCAAATTCACCCAGTGTATTGGCCAGCCAGGTAACGCAGTTCACCGGGGAACCCAGAGCTGCGGCACCGGCACCGGTGCTGATAATCGCCCCGTTCTTTTCGACCACCATGCCGCAGCTGGTCAGGTCGACATCCAGCGGGCTGACCGCGGTATCACCAAGCACAAACAGGCCACAGGAGGCGTTGTCAGCCACGGTGTCTTCAATCTTGATTTGCCAGTTTTCAATGCGGGAGTCGACGATTTCAAAGCAGGGAATCACGAAGTCGGTCGCGGCCAGCACGTCGGCATTGGTGATGCCGGGGCCTAGCAGGTCATTTTTCAGCACAAAGGCGATTTCGCCTTCGGCTTTCGGTTGAATCATCAGCTCACTGATGGGCATTTCCTGACCCTGGCTGTAGGCCATTTTGTCGGTCAGAAAACCAAAATCCGGCTGATGCACATTGAGCATGTTCTGCACGGCCTTGGAGGTAACACCAATCTTTTTGCCGATAATGCGTTCTCCGGCTTCGATACGGCGCTCATTCATACGTAATGAAACGTGATAAGCATCCTTGATGGTGATGTCGGGATAGCGCTCCGTCAGTGGGCGCAGCGTCGTACGGTTAACCAGCGCGTTATACAGCTCGTCTCCCGCTTGCTTGATATCAGCTTCATTCATAAAAAAATACCATCCATCTCGGTGAATAAATCAGCAGTATTGCGACCGATAAATACTGCTTGAATCAGGGTGCGGCGACGGGAATGTGATTTGGCAAATATCTGTTTGGAATTATTAAATTGCTATTTGCCAAACCGAAGCGTCATGACGCCGTTGGTGTTAACCAATGTACTCCTCAGCCAATTCTGCTCAACCGACTAAATTTGAAATACAAGATCCCAACTATGAGTGTTAGCCTAGCCCTACCGTGATTATTTGGTTATCCATATGGCAGCGAAGGGAGATTTGCCGACCGGGAGATGGGGATATAGCCGGGATTGGCTGTTGACCAAGTAGCGGCCAAGCAACCGTTAAAGCCCGCAGAACCACGGCTCTGGTCCGATACAGGGCGGACAACCGCCATAGTGCCAACAGCAGACAGCAGCACTTATGACGGCCAGTCATCTACAGGGGACATCCATTTAATCCGGTGCTCACTCTGGGTTACCGGATGGTTTCGAATCACGAAGCCGACTTGCAGGCCTGACGGGTCAAGTCAAACGTCGGCGACACCGAGTCGAG
>NZ_JAUYVX010000011.1:0-148078 GCF_030688925.1 Oceanobacter sp. 3_MG-2023 | reverse complement strand
CTTTCACCAATTCCCAAGGACGCGCTCGCCTGGGGAATCGTGTAACCTTGATCCAGCACCAGGCTGGCTGCTTCCTGCTTGAATTCAGGAGAAAAGGAACGTCGCTTGCTGGTCATCAGACACCTCGTTTATGGTGGCGATATTACCACCTACGTTGGTGTCCGGAATCATTGAACCACTACACCCCTATAGTTTACCCTCTACAAGGAGTGACACATCATGTCTGATAAATACGAAATTGTTCGCTCTCGGGAACAGCTACCAGAGCATCCGGGAATACCTACTGGAGATGTACGGTACTGAGGTCTCAAACGGCACGATTAACGCTATCACTGACCGTTTAGTGCCTGAACTCAGGGCTTGGCAGGAACGTGAGCTGGAAGCGGTGTATCCGTTTGTCTGGCTGGATGCCATCCACTACAAAATCAAAGAAAATGGCCGCTTCGTCTCGAAAGCCCTGTACACGATTTTAGGCCTGAACATCGAAGGCAAAAAGGAACTGCTGGGGCTGTATCTCTCAGAAAGCGAAGGTGCTCGCTACTGGCTGAACGTGCTGACCGATCTGCAGAACCGGGGCGTAAAAGACATCCTGATCGCCTCGGTGGATGGCCTGAAAGGCTTCCCGGAAGCGATAGAAACCGTTTACCCAAAAACAGAAGTACAGCTCTGTATCGTTCACCAGATCCGCAACAGCGTGAAGTACGTGGCCAGCAAGAACCAGAAAGCTTTTATGTCAGATCTGAAGTGCGTTTACCGCGCCACGACTCAGAATGCCGCCGAACAGGCGCTGGATGAGCTGGAAGCGAAATGGGGCGCGCAATACCCGCTGGTGATCAAGTCCTGGCGGAGTAAGTGGGAGAATCTCTCCGTTTACTTCAAGTACCCGGAACAGGTGCGCAAAGCGATTTACACGACCAATGCGGTTGAGGCGGTGCATCGCCAGTTCCGTAAACTGACCAAGACCAAAGGTGGCTTCGCCCATGAAAACGCGTTGCTCAAGCTGCTGTACGCAGGTATGTTGAAGGCATCCGAAAAGTGGACGCATCCGGTGCAAAACTGGAACCTGACGCTGTCGCAGCTGAGCATCCACTTCGAAGGACGGATCGACAGCTACGTGGATCTGTAAGTAATGGGTGACACAGAACTATGAACACCCTCGGGCTGGAGGCTAGATACCTCCGGCTACCCGATTAGTGCTTTACTCAAATTGATGTGAGTCTTTGTATAAACTCATCTAAAGCCTCTCTTCTGACTCCATAGAGTTCAGATTTTACTAATTGAATAGCATCTGATTTTTCGCCCGTTAAAGCCATAAATATAGACTTGTATCTAATGTATGTCCTATATGTTTGGGTGTTTTTAGACTCTCTTTTGTCCAGTAAACTAATGGCATATTTTAATTTTTCAATATTTTTATACTGAATAGCTAAATCGGCTAAAGTTAAGATGGGATAAGTCACATCAGGAAACTCTTCTATAGTTCCTTCAAGTATCTTGTACGCCTCATCAACTTCATTATCAAAGTATGCAAGTATTTTAGCCCTAGCACTGGAATACATTTCCTGCGCTCTATCAGATGGATCCGACTGTAAACGACTAACAATTTCCTCTATTAAAGGCCTATCTTCAGAAGATTTTTCTTTATGAAAAATACACGATAAATAATTATTTGCATTTAAAGGATTATTTGGCATCCTATTGTAAACTTGCTTAGCAAGGTCATAAGCTAGCTCATGCTCATCACTTTGCATATATACAAGAACAAGCTCACTTTTAACTCTAAAATCATTAGGTTTTCTTTCTAAAACTCTCATGTAGCTTCTGATAGACTTTTCTTGATTCCCCAATATTCGGTAATAGAAGCCATGTAGAAATGAGCTTTCAGGCTCATTAATATTTTTTACAACGCCAAAGAAATCAGAGTTACGCAGCCTAGCTAAGGCTTGGCACTTTAAGAAATAGACATGAGAAACTAATTTATCATGCAAATACTTTTCGTTAAGTAATATCCGATCAGAAAGCCTCACAACCTCTTTATAATTTGCACTACCTCCTTTGTCATATAAAGATTTTATGGTTTTCACAAAGTATGAAGGGATAAGAAGCCTCTCAGGCACTTCCTCCCCAGAAATTAGTGCTTGCTGTATTGAAAATATATAGTCAGAAACATCTCGATTATCATCAGAATATGACGCAAAGAATTCTTTAACATGGGCATTAAGTCTTTCATTAAACTCAGTAGGCATCCCAAATCTACTGCGAGAAACATAGTCTCTAACAACCTCGCTTACGCGAATATAGTCACTTGTTGTTCCGAGACGCTCACAAATTGATGAGAGCATAAATGAGCTCAATATTGGGTAGTACTCATTTTCTGGAACCAAATCAAATAAGAATTCAAAGCTTATGAACTCAAACTTAGAAAGGAAATACAAAAAATGCAGTTCCTTTTCGTTTTCTTTCAAGGAGTCTACAATTAACTTAGCTTTATCCGTCGCATATTCTTGTATTAAGTGAGAGTTTTTCTTTGTTTCGAAGACACTAGTCTCGTCAATCATATCGACTGCATATATGATTTGTTCAGGGTATCCAGTCAATAAATCTGAAAAGAAACCTAAATCATCCCTGCTAACATCTAAATTCTTGAACTTAGAATATCGAGATAATAACCCTCTTCTTTCAGACTTATCTAACTCTGGAATTTCCTCCATGTAGTATTCTTGCTCCTTAAATGCAATATTCCTATTTGCTCGGAATTTACTCGATATGCAAAAAACTAAATGTTCTTCATTAGAAATTTCACTGACTATATTTTTGAACCAATCAACTATTTCGCCATTGAATTGGACTAAAGATCCTCTATCTTCTATTAGGACTCTTTCTTTTTCTGAAACCATTGCTTTAATAAGATTTTTGGCAATCTCAACTTTATCTTCTATGAGTGTTTCAAGAAAATTTAAATTTTGTATCTCATCAGAAAACCCTAAATCATTAATTTTAAGGATAAAATCTTCAATGCTATCATTGGGGTCTAAAGAGATCTGTGGGAATTCATAAGAATCCCTTATCACGTTTGCTTTCTGAAGAGACTGTTTAATAAATGATTTTCTTCCTATAGAAGTTAAACCAGATGCAATAAATACAACAGGCGGTTTTTTTGAAAAATCATCAAATCGAGATTCCACATTATTTATTTTTTCATTTCGACCAACAAATATTTTCTCCCTTTCTCGAAGAGTTGGATGATTTCTCCAAGTTAACTCTCTCAAACGAGAGTTAATCTTTCTAGCTGCTATTTTGGGTTGTTTTATTTGCTGGATATTTAATTCTTCTTTCATCCACTTGGGAATTCTAGAATCTTTATGAGTTATGTCTTTCTCAATAATTATTGGGTATATTCTGTCCAATTTCCCAGAGTCAACTTTATCTTTTGCGATTTCAAGTTCATTTTTCACCCATTCAGACTCTAGAGCGTGATCTGAAATAAAGATGACGAATAGAGATGTCTCATCTAATCCGTTGATTATTTCTTCGGCTGGTGACATTCCAGCTTCAAAAGTTTCTTCATCAAATATTTTGGTTTCAGACCTCAACAATGAGGCTACTTTCCTAACATAAGAATCTTTATCGGCAGAGCTATGTGACAAAAAGCATTTAATCATCCTAATTCCTTGTTGCGATCTCTAAATTATTCCCAGCACTAACGAGCCTGTAGAAAAACCTGTTTCTAACCCGTTTTTCCCACCAACAACTCGCTCTCTGTTGTTAATTGTTGATTGCCGGTTTTGCCGGTAATCGCTTGTTTATTCTGTGTTTCCAGCCTTTTTAGGCTTTGGTTGTCTGTAAGCCAAGTATCGTGCTGCTTTCAGTGCCTGTTTTAAGGATGTATTAGCTCTGTTTTACTGGCTGAGATGCCGTATTTTGCCAGTTTTTCTACATTATGCACCAGGCAATAAAGTTGCCATTGCCCCTGTACTTTGGTTTTGCTTCTCAGGCTGAAGCGGTTCAGTCTTTTGTTGATGCCGATGTTGCCGAAGACCGGTTCGACAACGGACATCCGGTGGCTGTAAATTTGTTTGCCGTGGGGGCTGTCGACGCGATATTTCATCCAGTCGGTGTAACTCGGTGGCCGTTTGTCATTTAACGGAAAGCTGACTTGGCGGCCTGCACCTTTACGGTGATTGGCTGCGGATGGGTTCTTCATGCCGCTGTCTTTTTCCTGATGTTCACTGAGGTGATGACGAATCAGGCGTTTGAGTTTCTGGCGTTTCTGTTCCAGCTCTTTAAAGGTGCCTGACCATTCCTTAGCGGCATTGGAGCGCATTTTACAGCCATCAATGGCAAAGAGTTCATGGCCTAAAAGCCCCTGCTGATCACAGATTAACAGCACCTGTTCAAACAGGTCTTCAATGGCTTTCGGCTGACTACTGACAAAATGAGCAAGGGTGGTGAAGTGCGGAACGGTATCACAGGACAGGGCTTTAAAAATAATGTTGGTTTCGCAGCACCACTGAATCTCACGGCTGGAGGTGATGCCTTTAGAATAAGCAAACAGGATGATTTTTAGCAAAATGATTGGATCATAAGCCGGACGGCCTTCCGTGTCGTTTTTGTAGGGCTGGTGAAAAGCAGAGAGATCGAGCTTTTCAGCCTCTTTATAAAAAACAGGGGTAATGCAGGGCATACTAAAAGTACCCGGCTGAAGCTGTTCCAGGTAATTAATCACCACCATCGACGTTTGGTTGTAGTCGTAGTGCTTGAATCGAACCATCACCGCCTCCTGCGTTTCAAAACCCGATCAGACCATCGTTCGGGAGGTTTTTCTACAGCCTGAACGCCCGTCTCACGCGCCGGTTTGCAGCCGATTATTAAAACCTGCCCAGCCAATACTGAGGACGCCGCCGGGCATGTGAAACAGCCAGAATCTGAAAGCCGTCAGGCCTTTCTCGGTAAACGATAGAAAGGGGAAATCTGTGAAGGGGCGCTCGACGAATATCTGGCTGCGATTCAACTTGCCAGCTTTTGGTGACTCGCCAACTAAAGCGGCCAGGGCCTCAAATTCCTCTATGACGGCACCACCCAATCCCGGAACTTTTGATTCGTAATAACCAACTGTCTCCAGGAACTCGGCTTCCGCTGCCGGGTGAAAAGAATAGTTCATTTGATCAGTGCTCTAGCCTTCCTCATAACATCCTCACCAGACACAGCCTGCACTGTACCAGTGTCCAGCTCTTCGCCTCTGCGTCGAGCCTCAAGCAACCAATCGGATTTGAGTTCGTCTTCTGACGGAGACTCCAGGCTTAACACCAGTCGCTGGATCAACTGGGCTCGCTCTTCTTGCGGGAGGTGTAGCGCCTCGTCTTCAATTTTCTGGAGATTCATAAAATAACCTCTCGTTCACGTATTGCTTGATTTTGACACGGATAGGTAACAGGTGCCACGACTCCGTTTTTACGCTTTAACGAGGCTGTAGAAAAACCTGTTTCTAACCCGTTTTTCCCGCCAACAGCTCGCTCTCTGTTGTTTATTTTCGATTGCCGGTTTTTGTCAGTCATCGTTTGTTTGTTCTATGTTTCCGGCCTTTGCGGTGATTGGCTGCGGATGGGTTCTTCATGCAGCGGTGCTTTTTGTTGCAGTTCCGGCCTTGCAGCAGCCTGCCTTCAAAATAGGCGATGGGCTGGCCTTGGCCGTTGTCTCGTGTACCGCGATGACTGATCTTGTTCCCTGCCGGGCAGATGCAGGTCATACGGATCGGGTCGAAGTTCACCTGTTTCAGGACGGTGAGTAGCATTCCGTAAATCTGTTCACTTGTGTGATTGACCCGACATATTCGCCGACTACAATGGCTGCCAATCTTACCAGGCGCTCGCTGTTCACAAAGGGTATGCGTACAGCAGAGATCGCCTTTTTACAGGAAGCATGCATCATGACCTACTGCGTCGCACTGAAAGTCGAGAACGGACTGGTTTTAACATCCGACTCCCGCACCAATGCCGGTGTTGACCATATCGCCAGCTTCCGCAAATTGCATGTTCTCGAAGTACCGGGAGAGCGCGTTATCTTCCTGCAAAGTGCCGGTAATCTGGCCACCACGCAAAGTGTGATTACGCTGCTGCAAACCACCATCCGTAACGCTGAGCGCCATGTACTGAATGTCCCGACCATGTTTGACGTTGCCGAACTGGTGGGCAAAACCATCCGCGAAGTGATCAAGCGCGACCAAGGGCAATCACAAGGTGTGGATTTCAGTTGCAGCATGTTGATCAGTGGGCAAATCAAGGGCGAACCCCACCGCCTGTTCCATGTGTACTCACAAGGCAACTTTATTGAAGCCGGGGAAGACACGCCATACTTTCAGGTTGGCGAAAGCAAATACGGCAAGCCGATACTGGACCGCATTATCGACTTCAACACCCCGCTGGATCGCGCCATGTTGTGCAGCCTGATTTCGATGGATTCGACCCTGCGCAGTAATCTGTCGGTCGGTATGCCGCTCGATCTGGTCTGTTATCACGCGGGCAGTGTCAAAAACCCGGGTCTGATCCGGCTGCAGGAAAACGATGAGATGTTCCATCAGGTGCGCCTGGCCTGGTCGGAAGGCATCAAGGAACTGTTTGACAGCTTGCCGCTGCTGACCCGTGACGTCTGTCAGCCGATAGCAGACGAGGCATAAAAAAACCCTCACTGGCACAGCCAGTGAGGGTTTTCAAATAACCGGAGTCGGCCGATAAGCCGGGTTCTGTCTTGGACAATCATTCATCTAGGCCAGCAATTGCTCACTGGCTCAAGCGACCTACCCGTTCCCAGCGCGGGCCGCGCCTGTAGGGAACCTATTTGGTCTTGCTTCGGGTGGAGTTTACCGTGCCACGAACTGTTACCAGACGCGCGGTGCGCTCTTACCGCACCCTTTCACCCTTACCTGATCCTGCTTTTTACAAGAAAAAGAGGCCATCGGCGGTTTGCTCTCTGCTGCACTGGTCGTAGGCTCACGCCTCCCAGGCGTTACCTGGCACCCTGCCCTTTGAAGCCCGGACTTTCCTCCCCCTGCATGCTGAAACATACAAGCGACGACTGTCTGGCCGACTCCGGCGCGGAGACTATCATAAAAATGTCATACAGCACACCGGCAGAACCGCAGCGCAGCGGTGCTGGTGCTGGCTGGCTGTCAGCCAGATCAGGCGTCTTTCCAACCCAATGCTTTTTGATACAGCTCTTTTTTATTCTCGCCGGTCAGTTCAGCAATAATGGCGGCGGCTTTTTTTGGTGGCAGCTCGGCCAGCAATAGTTTGAACAGCCGTTCGGTATCGATTTCAGACGCTGGTGATGGTGATTGATTACCACTGACCATTACCACAAATTCGCCTTTTTGATGATCCTCATGGCTCGATAGCTGGGCATGGATATCCATCAATGTACCGCGATAAAAACTCTCGAAGGTTTTGGTTAATTCCCGCGCAACCACAGCCTCGCGCTGATCACCGAGCACTTCGGCCATATCCGCAAGGGTATATAAAATCCGGTGTTTGGCTTCGTAGAAAACCAGAGTACAGGTATCTTGCGACACGGCTCGCAAGCGCTCTTTGCGGCCACTGCTTTTGTGAGGCAAAAAACCTTCAAAGGTAAAGCGGTCGGTGGGTAAACCGGCAGCCGACAGAGCGGTAATAATGGCGCTGGCCCCTGGAATCGGCACCACCTTGTGGCCAGCCTGGCGTAACGCCTGCACCAGAGGATAACCAGGATCAGAAATCAGCGGCGTGCCAGCGTCGGATACCAGAGCCATATCATGGCCCTGGTCCAGGTGATCTTTCACCTGCTGGATACGCTCACGTTCGTTGTGATCGTGTACCGATAACATCGGCTTGCGCAGGCCGAGGTGCTGGAGCAATCTCTGGGTATGTCTGGTATCCTCGCAGGCAATGATATTCACGGCACTCAGCACTTGGCGGGCCCGCTCAGTCAGGTCAGCCAGGTTGCCAATAGGCGTTGCCACGACGTACAGCGTGGCGCTAACAGAATCGGGAAGAGAGCTCATGCGGGGAAATACACCTGGGGGATGGAAATTCTTGGCGACCGCAACAGCGGCTATGCTGTTGGGTCTTGCTGGATGCACTACGACACCTCAAGACACGACTCCGGTAAAGGCCATTCAGCCTGTACAGGTGAGTAATGCCGAGCTGCTGCAACGCGCTGGTACTGCGATTGAAAGGGGCGAGTTTGGCAACGCCAGACAGTATTTGCAACAACTGCAGCAACGGAACCTGACGAACAGCGAGCGTATCGAGCAGTGGTTAGTCGCCACGGTGCTGGCGTTAAAGTCCGGCCAGCCCGACGATGCCGAACAGTCTCTGCAGCAGTTACAGTCCCTTCGAGACCAGGCTACTCCGTCCCAGGATTCCCGTATCAGTTTGTTACGCGCCACACTTTACGGCCAACGTGGTGAGCACTATGCCGCGGTACAAGAGCGAGTGTTTATTGCGCCTCTGCTGCAAGGTTCGTTGGCCAACAGTAACCATGAGGCCATCTGGGGTCAGTTAATGGCCATGTCGGAAGAAGAACTGGCCGACAAGCGCGCAGAAAATACCGGCTCGGTTCTGGGGCAATGGATTGAACTGGCTCTGCTAAGCCGTCATTCCAGCCTCAGTGTCGACGAGCAACTTGCCTCGCTGGCGCTGTGGCGTCGTCAAAACCCCACCCACCCTGCTGCCCTGCAGTTACCCGGCAGTCTGGCCTACCTGACCCAATTGGCCAACCAACGGCCAGAGCGAGTGGCTCTGATGTTACCGTTATCCGGCCCGCTGGCCGCTTCCGGAGAAGCCATTCGGGATGGTTTTCTGGCAGCCTATTATCAGGCCATTGCAACGGAACAGCCGACCCCGGAAGTCACTCTGATCGACAGTCAGGGCGTGGATTCCATCAGCCAGGGATACGCGGAAGCATTAATGAGTGGTGCCCAGTGGGTTGTTGGGCCGGTCAGCAAGCAGGAAGTCGTCGCGCTGGAGCAGCGCCAGGATTTGGCCATTCCGACACTGGCACTGAACTACGGTGATCCCGCCGCAGACAACGAAGCCACCACGTCAGCCAACCTGTACCAATTTGGCCTTGCCCCTGAAGATGATGCCATACAGGCTGCAAACCAGGCTTGGGCCGATGGCCACCGCCGGGCGCTGGTGATGATTCCCGAAGGTTCTTGGGGTGAGCGCATCTTTACGGCTTTCCGCGATCACTGGGAAGCCTTGGGCGGCGTACTGGGAGAAACCCGTTTCTATACGCAACAGAACGATTACAACCCGGATATCAAAGCCCTGTTGAACGTGGACGACAGCGTCAACCGTAACCGGAAAATGCGACAGCTGTTACGCCAGACCACTGAATTTGAACCTCGCCGTCGTCAGGATATCGACTGGGTATTCCTGGTAGCTCAACCGCAACAGGCGCGCCAGATCAAACCAACGCTGGCCTTTAACTTTGCCGTTGATTTACCCGTGTACGCCACATCCCACGTATACAGTGGCCATAACGATACTGATCACGACCGTGATCTCGATGGTATCCGTTTTTGCGACTTACCCTGGGTGCTGGAAGGTGGCCCGCTGTATGATCAGGTCGAGCAAAACAGCGACAATGGCCAGGGCCCTTACCTGCGCTTGTACGCGCTGGGCGTCGATGCCTATCGCCTGTTACCGCGTCTGCCACAGCTGCAGGCTTTCCCGAACAGCCGTCTGGAAGGCGAAACCGGTGTCATACAGCTGGATGCCGAACGCCGCGTTCATCGCCAGAGCGTTTGTGCCATATTCCGTGATGGCCGTCCGGTACTGCTGAGTCAGGAATAACCGGGTGGTTCGATGACCTCGCAACGGCTATCCCGTCGTGCCCAGGGCCAACAAATAGAAGACGCTGCAGAGCAGTTCTTGTTGGCTCAGGGACTCACACTTGAAGCCCGCAACTATTACACCCGTCGGGGTGAAATAGATCTGGTCTGCCGCCATAACACGGTGCTGGTATTTATCGAAGTCCGTTATCGCAAGCGTAACGCCCATGGTTCTGGTGCAGAATCTGTCACCCCCGCGAAACAACAAAAGCTGCGTCTGGCGGCCGAGCACTATCTGCAACACCGTTATCCTCACGCCTTGCCGGACTGCCGTTTTGATGTGTTATCCGGCAGTGGTAAACCGGTTATCTTTGACTGGATACAAAATGCCTTCTGACTCTTACTGTATTTGATAAGCAATTCCTTCTGGCATGTTGGTCTTGCCCGGTCGATGCATTACCATTGGCTGCTTCTGTTGACGGAGAACCGCCGTGCAAGATCGCATCATCAGCCATTTTGGCAACAGTATTGAAACCAAGGCGCTCGCTGCCGAACAGCTGCCGCCATTTATTGAACGGGGCGGCCAAACCATGGTGAACGCCATCCTCAGTGGCAACAAGATTCTCAGTTGTGGCAACGGTGGCTCGGCTGGCGATGCCCAGCATTTTTCCTCGGAAATGCTCAATCGTTTTGAACGCGAGCGGCCAGGACTGCCTGCTTTTGCCCTGACCACCGACTCATCCACCATGACGTCGATTGCCAACGATTACAGCTACAATGAAGTGTTTTCCAAACAGATTCGGGCACTGGGTAACAAGGGGGATATTCTGCTGGCGATCTCCACCAGTGGTAACTCTGCCAACGTGGTGCAAGCGATTCAGGCTGCCCATGAGCGGGAAATGACCGTGATTGCCCTGTCGGGTAAGGATGGTGGTGACATGGCATCGCTGCTGACCACCGACGATGTGGAAATCCGCGTGCCTTCGACGGTAACCGCACGTATTCAAGAGGTTCACCTGCTGGTGATCCATTGTCTTTGCGACTATATCGACTGTTCGCTGTTCGGCGAGGAATAAGACAGGGCAAGGCGAGCAACTGGCTCGCCTTGCCTGTTACCTTGCTACCTTAATGATCTTTCAATGATCTTTCAGGCGATGAATGCCTAACGCCTTCAAGGTGTACTTTTCAAAGATCGGTTCACTGGAACCGCTTTTCATCTTGCGCATAAAGTACTTCTCAAAACCCACCTTGGCCAGATGCACCCATTTGCCTTGTTTGAACCAGGTGACATTACGCGGTGGAATCTGTGGAATCGCCACAAACGCTGCCCCGGTATCTCCCATATCAGCCAAACAGATCGCACTCCAGGTGCCTTTGGAATCCGCCACACCCCCTTCCAGATCGGCCTGCAGATTATGCGCAATGGCAGTCATCATGGATTCAATCATATAGCCGGTTTTGGGTGTCCCGGTTGGCACTGGCGTCTCTTCTACCGGCGGAATCGCCACACACACCCCAGCGGCATAGATATTTTTCCAGGTCGGGTTACGCTGGAATTCATCAATAATCACAAAACCTTTCGGGTTTACCAGCCCTTCCACCGCCGCTACCGGTTCGACCCCGGCAAAGGCTGGCAACATCATGGAATGTTTAAATGGCACTTCGTGCTGCTGTTTTAATGAACCGTCGTCGTTCATCTCGTCCACATACATCATGCCTGCTTCTACCCGCGTCACATTGGCATTGGTAATCCATTTGATATGACGGTTACGCAGCTCGCTTTCGATCATCGATTTTGAATCGCCTACGCCACCCAGGCCCAAATGGCCAATATAGGGTTCGCTGGTGATATAGGTCATGGGAACCTGGTCCCGGACTTTTTTCTTGCGCAGTTCCGTTTCCAGAATAAAGGCGTATTCATATCCAGGGCCAAAACACGAAGCCCCCGGAAATGCGCCAACAATCACTGGCCCTGGCTCATCAATCAGGTTATCCACATCGTCACGGCAAGCTTCAGCATGATCCAGCGTACACACCGACTGGGTAAAACCACCGTGCGGGCCTGCTCCTTCCACCGCGGCGAAATTCAGTTTTGGGCCGGTACAAATAACCAGATAATCGTACTGTTGCAGAGAGCCATCTTGTAGCGTCAGGCAGTTCTCGTCCGGATCGATTGCCGTTACCGCAGAGGCAATAAATTCGATACCTTTCTTTTCCAGGTAGGGACGAATCGGGAAGCTGATTTCCGGTCGCTCACGCCAGCGTACTGCAATCCAGGGGTTAGACGGCACAAACTGGAAGTCTTCCCGTTCATTAATTACCGTGACCTGATGGTCTTTGCCCAATAGCTCCCGGATTTCATATGCCCCGGCCATGCCGCCTGTGCCTGCACCCAATACAATGACTCTTGCCATGCTCAGCCTCTCTTTTTTTTGTGTGTCGATACCATTAGGGGACACCTATTTAATCCGGTGCTCACTCTGGGCCACCGGATGGTTTCGAATCACGAAGCCGACTTGCAGGCCTGACGGGTCAAGTCAAAAGTCGGCGACACCGAGTCGAGATCATCCAGCAGCCCCCGAAGGGCAAGGGTTGCCGTCGTCCAGTGCGGTGTTGACGAATTTGAAAAGGACTCGTCATTTCGCTGCATTCATCGCCTTGCCCTGAACAACGGCAACACTCGCGCAGAGCCGTGCAGGATTAAATAGATGTCCCCATTACATTAGCAACAGAGAGGCCAATATTCCTCAACAGGAATATTTAAAAATTATGACAAGCAATCACTAATAAAATCAAAGTGTTGGACAAGCCAGCCCAAGCAACAACTGGCACACGATAAACATAACAACGGAGTGTGGTCGGGAAATTTTGTTGAAACAGGCCATTTGGCTGCCATTATTTTCAGTAGACTGCCAAAAATGACAGGCAACAAAAATCACCCAAACAACCCCTGCCAGCGGCTGGCAGGGGTTGTCTGTTTCCCAATCAATTCTGGATCAGAGAGTGACCGGCTAAGGTGCGTTACGCTCAGACGGGTCGGTTTTGAAATCTTGCAGCAAGGTGTGTGGATTCACCTCACTCCGGTGAGTAGCGGTAGCTTGCGCCCACCAGACCAGTTGACTGAAAGCCCGATCAAAATAACCAAACCAGGCCCCCTGCTCTTCCCCGGCTTGCATCGAACCATCAGCAGCAAACACAGCCTGGGCCTTGGGTACATGAATCATGGCAGACACAGACAAGCAGCCCAATTCCGCCAAAAACGTACGCATTCCTACCGCAGCTCGCATACCACCCCACTGACCTGCCGAGTAAGTCACGATAGCGCTGGGCTTGTAGGAAAATAGTGAACTGCCAAAATGATTCAGTAAATTGGCCAGTGCAGGACTCATCGAATGGTTATATTCCGGGCTGACCATAATAAAGCCATCGGCGGAGGCAATTTTCTCTGCCAACCGATTCAGCGCGGCAGGTGCCCGGCCTTCTGCATACGCAAAATGCGGTTTGAAAACCGTTTCGAGCGGATAATCCAAAGCATCAATCAATTCGATGTCGTGCTCTTTATAACGCTGTTCAAGACATGTCAGGCAGGCTTTTGCCACCCGCTCACCCAATCGAGCTGGTCGTGGCGGGGTACTGTCGCGCACAGTGCCCAGAAAAATCAGTAATTTCATACACAGCATCCATCATATAAAGTACAGCTGCCCAAACAAACACATACCGGTTATTTATGGGTTCTGGTGTAAATTCGATAGATCAACGCCATAACCATACAGACAGCCGCCGGAAACAGCAGGGTCATAAAATAGTATTCACTATAGAGTAAAACACCGATAACACCACCGGATATAAACCCGGCAATAATAAGAGTAAACAGTTTTAATTTCCTGATATCGAGTTCTTCGCCACGAAGAAACGCACCGATCATGATTCCAAGATCGGTAAAGATACCGGTAACATGTGTTGTTCGGATAATTGCCCCACTATAGGTAGTAGCCATGGCATTTTGTAAACCACAGGCAGCAGATGCCAGATAATGCCCATAAAAAAATTCTTTGGATAATAGCAAAAAAGCCATTGTCAATAAAACCGCTTCCAGTATCAGCAGGGTATCGTAATGTCGCCCCAGTTTCAGGGCAACACCATGCAGCATGAAGCCGGATATTGCCGACCCCATCAAAAAGGCCAACATAAGACCAGAAATATGAAGAACATTTCTTAAAGAATCTGTAATCAGGCTGGTACCCAGCAATGTAGCAATACCCGACAAATGAGAAACTGACTGATGTTCGAATCCTAATAAACCGACTGCGTTAACAACACCGGCGATCAATGCCAATACAAAAGCGCCGGTTTCAACCCATTTGGGCAATTGTGAAATCAATCCCAGGGTACTCCTATACCGCTAGAGTCCACCACCAAGGTGAACGATACCTAGTCATAAAAACAACAAACCAAAATCCAATTCCATGTGATATTTCCCAGCCTTGCAGAAACAAAGAAATATTCATTCAACGCCTCATACTCTAGCGAGATTTGTTATCTCTGGCCAGAGTAAGGCTTTCATTTGATGATTATTTGCTCAATTTTCAGACGATAGTAGAACACCACAGCAGGGGTAACAGCACGACCCGGGACAGGATGACAGCGGCCAGCCTTCCCTTTGGCCCTGTCGGTGAACCAAGGAGAAGCATGGGGTCATGACTCAAACAGCCGCTGCGAGCCAGCACCGGGCTCGCCATACTCTCGTGACTGTGCCGTGACTGTGCTGTGCCGTGCTCAGTGACGTGCCCCGTGCTGTTCTCTTCGACGCCAGCAGGCTATTCCAAGCCCAACATGAAAATGTTTATCACTTATACAGCCAGCAATATAATATATATTTTTTCAATGATTTATAATGAATAATTCAGCGACATACTGTTCTGTTTTAAAATATTCTGAAAATCATATTCATGCCCTGCGGATCAATCGATACTTGCGTTATATCAAGTACTTCTAACAAATAGAGGTCTACAGTTTACTTGCCATTAAAATTCTTTGAGGATTGCATTATGCCTGCTACTACTTTTTATATTCCTAGTGTCAACCTGATGGGCAGCGGTTGCCTGAAAGAAGCAGCGACAGCCATTGAATCCTACGGCTGGAAAAAAGCACTGATTGTTACCGATGCACCGCTGGTCAAACTCGGTGTTGTGGGTCAGGTTGCTGAGTTATTGGCCTCGCACAATGTCACCTCGGTGGTTTACGACGAAGTCAAACCAAACCCCAACGTCACCAATGTCGAGCACGGCTTGGCCATCCTGAAAGAAAACAACTGTGATTTTGTGATTTCCCTGGGTGGCGGTTCACCTCATGACTGCGCCAAAGGTATCGCTCTGGTAGCCACCAATGGTGGTGATATTGCCGACTACGAAGGTCTGGATCAGTCCGCCAAGCCGCAGTTGCCACTGGTTGCCATTAACACCACCGCAGGCACCGCCAGTGAAATGACCCGCTTCTGTATCATTACTGACGATACTCGCCATGTAAAAATGGCCATCGTCGACAAGCACACCACGCCGCTGCTTTCCGTCAATGATTCCGATCTGATGCTGGGTATGCCCCCCTCACTGACCGCCGCCACCGGTATGGACGCACTGACTCACGCCGTCGAAGCCTATGTATCAACCGCAGCTACTCCGATTACCGACGCCTGCGCCCTTCAGGCCATTCGTCTGATCAGCGACAACCTGCGCACTGCTGTCACCGATGGCAGCAACGCAGAAGCCCGCGAGCAAATGGCTTACGCTGAGTTTCTGGCAGGCATGGCTTTTAATAACGCCTCTCTGGGTTATGTACACGCGATGGCTCACCAACTGGGCGGTTTTTATGACCTTCCTCATGGCGTGTGTAATGCCATTCTGTTGCCACATGTACAGGCTTTTAACGCCAAGGTCGCGTCACCACGACTGGCTGATATAGCCGCCGCAATGGGCTGTGATGTACTGGGTAAATCCGCTGAAGATGCCGCCCAAGACTGCATCGCCGCAATTCGCACCCTGTCTGCGGATGTCAATATTCCAGCGGGTGTTGCCCAGTTGGGAGCCAAGGAAGAAGATATCCCGACGCTGGTTGAAAATGCCATGAAAGATGCCTGTGGTATCACCAACCCGATCCAGCCAACATTTGAAGAAGTGGCGCAAATCTTTAAAGAAGCCATGTAAAACAGAGGTAATCATTCAGCTCAATAATGGATGATTACCCAGCCCGATTATTCATCGATACCTGGGTGAATAATCGGGCTGACCATAACAACATCATTGAGCCATAATGACTCAGACCAACCAATAGCAGGCAAGCATAAACTGCTATAAACATTATCGAAGCACAGCCTGTTATTATAGGTAACATCAATCCAGAAGCATTATTTATAACGCATTAACTCACACCCCTTTGTCCACTGAATAAGGATCTGAATATGCAAGCTGGAGGCATTAAAATCATTCCGGCCACGGTCAGCCTCATCATTATTTTACTGATCTGGTTTGTTATTCCTGTGCCTGAAGGCGTTTCGCCTTCAGCCTGGCATTTATTGGCGCTTTTTGTGGGTACCATTGCTGCCATTATCGGTAAGGTGATGCCCATTGGTGCCATCGCCATGCTGGCCATCACCCTGGTTGCTATCACCGGCGTCACCAACGACAGCCCCAAAGGAGCCATTGCAGACGCTCTCAGTGGTTTTTCCAACTCATTGATCTGGCTGATTGGTATCGCCATCATGATTTCCCGAGGCTTGGTTAAAACCGGTCTTGGCAATCGGATTGGCTATCATTTTATTGCTTTATTTGGCAGTAAAACCCTCGGAGTCGGTTATGCCCTGGCGTTATCCGAACTGGTGCTGGCCCCTGTCACCCCCAGCAATACCGCCCGTGGTGGTGGCATTATTCACCCCATTATGAAATCCATTGCCGGCAGTTTTGGCTCTTGCCCGGAGCAAGGAACACAACGGAAAATAGGCCATTACCTGGCACTGGTGAACTACCACAGCAACCCTATTACCTCTGCCATGTTTATTACCGCCACGGCTCCGAACCCGCTGGTTGTCAAACTCGTCGCCGATGCTACCGGCATGGCGATCAGTATCAGCTGGGCAACCTGGGCGCTGGCCGCATTATTGCCCGGGCTGGTATGTATTCTGCTGATGCCGCTGATTATCTATTGGATTTACCCACCAGAAATTACCCAAACACCCGACGCCCGCCGTTTTGCCCATCAGCAGCTGGATGATATGGGGCCCATGCATTTTGACGAAAAAATCATGGTTGGTGTTTTTGCCCTGTTATTGATTTTGTGGGCCGGGTTGCCTGCCATCCTGTTTGGCGATGCCTTTGCCGTTAATACCACCGCCGTGGCTTTTCTCGGGTTATCGGTCTTGCTGGTGTCTGGCGTATTGAAATGGGACGATATACTGAAAGAAAAATCCGCCTGGGACACCGTCGTCTGGTTCTCAGCACTGGTTATGATGGCAACCTTCCTGAATAAACTGGGGCTGGTTGGCTGGTTTTCCCATCAGGTTGAGAGCCATATCGCCGACTTTGGTTTTAACTGGCAATTATCGGTGCTGATTCTGGTGGCGGTGTATTTTTACGCCCACTACTTTTTTGCCAGCACCACCGCGCATATTACCGCCATGTTTGCCGCATTTTATGCTGCTGGGCTGGCGCTGGGAGCACCACCCATGTTTCTTGCCTTGCTGATGGCTGGCGCCTCTTCCCTGATGATGTCCCTCACCCATTACGCCACCGGCACCTCACCAATTATCTTTGGCTCTGGCTACGTCTCCATGGAGGACTGGTGGATCATGGGCCTGGTAATGAGCGTGGTAAACCTGATTATCTGGACGTTGGTTGGGGCGATTTGGTGGAGTATATTAGGGTACTGGTGATCACGAAGTAAGCGGTTACTAAAAGATTGGCGGAATGTATTTGGTGCCCGGCTAGAAGCCTAATAATTACAGGGGGAGGTTGCTCCCCTTTTTAGCTGGATTACGGTTTAGCAATCAGATTCCATGAATGCAAATCAGGATTACATCGCATGACCTTGATACCTTTTTCTCTCCAAGAATTTAATAAACCCTTGAGTTCTTCTCCAGTCAATACATTTTTCTTTGTTACATTTTTACGAATATGGTGCCCCAAATATATTTCTTTTATTGAGTTTTCTGGTATATCAAAACAATATAGAGGCCTACCAGAAATAGTTATTTTAGTCCACTCATCGTGACGACCTTGTCCGATATAATAACCCAAAGGAATTCCTGATATTTCTTTAACCACTCTTACTTCCTCCTCGTAACCCCATTCGATTGACTTGTATAAGAATGCCCTTTTCACAAGATTAAATGCATCTGGATCAAATCTCAATTCTTGCCCAATTTCCATGAGAGTATCTGCACTAATAACTGGCAAGTCTTTATGTGGTTTGGTTGCAGAGTAAATCACTTCGCCATATTGACTAGGAATAACGCATTTTTCGACACAAGAAAATCCAGCAATATCAACATCAATTCCTATGACAACACCTTGATGTTCATCTCCATAGTGTGACCACATCAAACTATTTAGCGGCTGCCTGGTTAAAGACAAGATTCCGTATTTTCTGGAAAATCTGTTCCTGCACGCCGCTGCCGCTGTAGCTAAATCAGAATTTATCTCCGTCCCATTATTCGTAAAACCAAAAGCGGTACATTCAAATGGATCATTCAAATCTTCGAGGCATAAAAAGCCTAATGATAGAGTATCAATGACCTTACATGCAGTTTCAAAGGACATGTACTTATATAAGATCATGGAAGCGCCTTTTGAGAGCTAACGTGGAAACGAATCGGTCTTCTGCCACACTTTGCTGCTCTGGTCACAAATAGTAAACAACTACTCTGGCTGACCACAATCCGGGCAATGCGGGTTGCCGGGTAATTCCCAACAACGCTGATCCCCTGTCAGGGCGTCGAATGTCTTCAGTCGACCTGGGCGGGTGTCGCCGATCCGGGCAATAAATTTCAGCGCTTCCAATGCCTGTAATGAACCGATAACCCCAACCAGAGGGGCCAGCACGCCACTGTCGGCGCAACTGAGTCCATCACTGTTCAGGTCCGGGTAGAGGCAGCGGTAACACGGGCTGTTGCTGTCTCTTGGGTCAAACCAGATCCATTGGCCTTGTGTGCCCGTAGCGGCAGCCGATAACCATGGCGTCAAGGTTGTCAGGCAGGCCTGATTCAGCTGGTAACGAATATCGGCATTATCGGTGCAATCCAGCACCACATCGACGCTATCCAGTTGCTGTTGCAACCAGGTTTGATCGGCTCGACGCTGAATGGCTGTTACCTGGCAGTCCGGGTTGAGTGCTCGCAGGTTGGTCGCGGCGGAATCGACTTTGGCGCGCCCGAGGTCGGCATCGCCGTGGATAATCTGGCGCTGTAGGTTGGACAATTCCACCTGATCGTCATCGACCAGGATCAACTCGCCCACACCGCTGGCGGCCAGATACAGTGCAACCGGAGAGCCCAATCCACCCAATCCGATGATCATTACCCGGGCGCGTAACAGTGCCAGTTGGCCATCAAGGTCCAGCTCTGGCAGCAAAAGATGACGGCTGTAACGCAGTAGTTGTTGATCTGAGAGAGTGTCCATTTTCTATTCCTTCGACAGGATGGCTTGGGTCATACGCATCAGGCCAACACCTCAGGCCAACCGGATTTGAGGCCAGCGTCCGCCAGTAATGCGTGGCTGGCCGCCCAGATCATGCCGGGTATTGATATCGACAAAGCCCTGTTGCGCCAAACAGGCGGCAACCGCTTCTGCCTGTTGATAGCCATGTTCCAGCAACAGCCAGCCGTCGGCGTTAAGAAAAGCCGGTGCCTGGCTGATGATATATTTCAGGTCTGCCATGCCTTGTTGTTCCGCAACCAGGGCACTGCGCGGCTCGAAGGCCACATCTCCTTGCACCAGATGCGGATCATCGGAGTCGATATAAGGCGGATTGGAGACGATAAGGTCAAATTGCCCGCTCAGGGCGTCAAACCAGTGGCTGTGCAAGAAGGTGGCCTTGATCTGGTTACGCCGGGCATTACGCTGTGCCAGTTCAACGGCGGGCAAACACACATCGCCCCCGGATACCTGCCAGCTCGGCTGTTCGCTGGCTAGCGCCAGGGCAATAGCACCGGTGCCGGTACCAAGGTCCAACACCCGCGCGGTGGCCAGCAAGGGTAATTCCAATGCCCATTCCACCAGGGTTTCGGTATCGGGGCGGGGAATCAGAGTGCTGGCATTCACTTCCAGATCGAGTGACCAGAATGCGCGCTGACCCAGAATATGGGCTATCGGCTCTCCTTCACAGCGACGTACTAACAGCGGTTCGAGTTGCTCGTGTGCGGCGGCCGCCAGGGTTTTGTCACCCCAGGTATAAAGCCAGGTACGAGGCTTTTGCAGTACATGGCCAACCAGTAATTCGGCATCCAGCCGGGCGCTGCTGTCTTGCGGGTCATGGGCATGACAGCTTGCTTCCAGCCGCTGTCGTGCAGCTGCCAGCCAGGCGTCGATGGTCTGACTCATTGGCCGGACATATCCGCCAGCAGGTTAGCCTGATGTTCCTGCGCCAACGGCCCGAGAATCGGGTTGAGGTCACCCTGTACAATCTCGTCGAGCTTGTACAGGGTGAGGTTTATGCGGTGGTCGGTGACTCGCCCTTGCGGATAGTTATAGGTGCGGATTCGCTCAGAACGGTCCCCCGATCCCACCAGGCTTTTGCGGGTGGCAGCCAGTTCGGCATGAGCTGCCTGCCGCTGGGCATCACGCAAGCGAGTCGCCAGAACGGCCAGTGCCTTGGCGCGGTTTTTATGCTGCGAGCGTTCGTCCTGGCATTCGACAACCAGACCTGTCGGCAAATGCGTTACGCGAATAGCGGAGTCGGTTTTGTTGATGTGCTGACCACCGGCACCGGAGGCACGAAAGGTATCGATACGGAGATCATTTTTGTTGATATCGATTTCTTCTTCACTGTCGACTTCTGGCATCACTGCAACGGTACAGGCCGAGGTATGAATACGCCCCTGGCTTTCGGTTTCTGGTACGCGCTGCACCCGGTGGGCACCGGATTCAAATTTCAGCCGCGAGTAAACATCCGTCCCGGCAATGCGCGTGATCACTTCCTTGAAGCCGCCGTGTTCACCTTCGCTGGCGCTCATCAGTTCGGTGCGCCAGCCCTGGGTTTCGGCAAAACGGGTGTACATGCGATACAGGTCACCGGCAAAAATTGCCGCTTCGTCGCCACCTGTGCCGGCCCGGATTTCGACAATCACGTTGCGGCCATCGTCCGGGTCTTTTGGTAATAGCAGGATTTCCAGCTCGCCGCTCAAGGCTTCCAGCTGTGCCTTGGCGGCGTGCTGTTCTTCTTCGCCCATGGCGCGCATGTCGGGGTCGCTGTCATTGGCCAGCAGATCAGCTTCATCCAGGTCAGCTTGTGCTTGCTGGTAGCGGCCAAAGGTCTGGGCCAGGCTTTCCAGCTCGCTGTATTCTCGTGATAGTTGGCGGAACTTGTTCTGATCGTTAATCACTTCCGGGTCGGAGAGCAAGTGTCCGATTTCTTCGTAACGCTCGGAGAGCGATTCCAGTTTGTGCAAAAGGGAGGCTTTCATGTTCTATCATCGCTGTTGCTGGCGGCATCGGCGGCATCACTGAGCTGGAACAGCTCACGGGTACTGTCGAAGACATCCATGCGACCGTCGGCGGCTGCTTTACGCAGGGCAATCGTCGGTGCATGAAGCAGTTTATTGCTAAAAGTATGGGCAAACTGGCGCAGGACTTTTTCGGGTTCGGCACCGTTCTGCAGTTGTTTGATCGCTTTGATCAGCTGTTCTTCACGCAGTGTGTCGACATGAGAGCGCAGGTCCGTCACGGTATGAACGGCATCGAGCACTTTCAGCTCGCGCATAAAGTGTTCAACGCCCGCCAGAATCAGCTCTTCGGCTTGTTGCGCGGCGTCTTCACGCGAGCGGACATTTTCTTCAATGATATTGCGCAGATCATCGACGGTGTACAAATAGACATCGCTCAGGTCGGCGACTTCAGCCTCAATATCACGGGGAACGGCAATATCAACCATGAACATGGGCTTGTGGCGGCGTTTTTTAAGGGCTTTTTCAACCGCGCCTTTACCCAATACCGGGAGCGGGCTGGCGGTAGAGGTGATCACGATATCGGCTTCGGTCAGTACTTCCGGTATATCTTCCAGCAGCACCGCTTCGGCGTGAAATTCTTCGGCCAGATGTTGCGCCCGTGCCAGGGTACGGTTGGCGACAATGATTTTTTCAATACCCGCCTGGCGTAAATGCCGGGCCACCAGTTCGATGGTTTCCCCGGCACCAATCAACAGCGCGGTGCTGCGACCCAGGTCGGCAAAAATATGCTGTGCCATCCGTACGGCAGCAAAGGCCACCGAGACCGGGTTCTCTCCAATGGCGGTATCGGTGCGGACGCGTTTGGCAATCGAGAATGTCTGGCGAAACAGCCGTCCCAATTCGGACCCGACGCTGCTCGCTTCCTGCGCTACGGCGAAAGCGGACTTCATTTGCCCGAGGATTTGTGGCTCACCCAGTACCAATGAGTCCAGCCCACTGGCGACTCGCATGGTGTGTTGTACCGCTTCTTCGCCTTCGAGACAGTAAAGTGCGTTATCCAATTCTCGTGCATCCAGCCCATGATGCCCGGCAAGCCAGTCTCTAACGTGTGTCCAACGGAACTCTGCAGACGATCCGTAGATCTCAGTACGGTTGCAGGTTGAAAGAATGACAACCTCGGCAGCCGCCTTGTCCTGGCAAATGTCGACCAGAGCGGCGGGCATGGTAGCGGGATTAAATGCAACGCGTTCACGCACGGACACCGGTGCGGTCTTATGGTTAATTCCCAGAACCCAGATACCCATTACGCTGTGTGCTACCCCTGATCGAAAAGCGCGGATTATAAACGCCAGCGCTTGGCTTTACCGCTTAAATCTTTGACTTAGTGTGTCATCTAACCCTAAATAGACACAAAATTTTCTGGCAATTCAGGTGTTATCGACTCCTGAAGGCCCTCGTTCCGGAAGAAACAGAGTGTTCACAACATCGTTGACAGCCGCTCCGAACGCGACATCTTTACTGCATTCAGCCGGTAGTAAAGGTGCCTCTCTCTCTCATTGGCTCCTCACAACCCTGGCATTCGGCATCCTGCTGCCGGGCTGTGCCAGCCAACAAATGCAGCCTGATGAGCCTCTTGCCAGTACTCCGGCAATCACACAATCGACCGAGCCAGAAGAAACCGCTGTTGCTGCTGACGAAGTCGAAGACGAAAGAGTGGCCAATTTCAGCCAGACAGAACTGGTCGAACTGCTCACCGCCGAGTTTGCCGGACAGCGTCAGCAGTTCGAACGTGCTCGTGACGGTTATCTTGCTTCCGCCAAGCGCACCGGCAATCCACAAATTGCTGCCCGAGCTACCCAGGTCTCCCAATATATGGGAGCGTATCCGCAAGCGATCCAGGCCGCCAATATCTGGCTTGCTGCCGATCCTGGCAACGCCGAGGTCCATTGGCAACTGGCGCAGTTGTATATGGCACAACGGCAGTTTGTTGATGCGCTGGGACATTTACAAAAATTGCAGGCGCTCACCGGTGACAGTCATTACGAATTACTGGCTTCTACTGCGTCTCTCGGTGCAGAAAGTGATCGCAGGCCATTGCTTGATGCTCTGTCACAAGCACTGCAGGAAGATCTTGATAATCCGTCGCTCTGGACTGCGGTGGGAATTCTGGAACAAGGTACTGGCAACGATACCAGCGCCCTTGAGCATTTCAACCAGGCATTGGTACTGGATAGCGCAAATCTGCCGGCATCGGTCTTCAAGGCGCGAATGCTGGCAGCAAGAAGTGACAAACTTGCTGCTCTGGCCTGGGTCGAGCAAGTCCTGCAACAACACCCTGACCATAAAGGTATGCAAGTGCTGCGTGCCCGGCTCTTGCTGAATACCGACCAGATCCTGCTCGCCCGACAGGCTTTCAGTGACTTGCACCAGCAATACCCTGGCGACCATACCGTGTTGCTGTCATTGGGGCTGATTGAATTTGATATGGGAGAAGATCAGTCCTCTTACCAGCATCTGGTCAGTCTGCTGGAGAGTGGCGCGCATCAGAATCAGGCACTGTTTTATCTCGGACAACTGTCAGAGCGGCTTAATCAACCGGATCAGGCGCTTGAGTATTATATCCAGGTTAAAGACAGCCGAGAGTTTATGCCCGCCCACCTGAATGCCGCGGCACTGATCGCCGAGCAACAAGGTATCCAGAGCGCCGTTGCTTACCTGACAACCTTGCGCCAGAGCTTCCCCAAAAGACACACAGAACTGACCATACTGGAAGCCAGCCTGCTGACCGACTATGGCCAGTATCAGGAGTCAATGGATCGTTATACCCGGCTTATTAATGACAACCCCAATGATGCCAAGGTTATCTACTACCGGGCATTGGTCGCCGAACGCATGAATAACCTGCCACTCATGGAACAGGACCTGAGGCGGGTTATTGAGCTGCAACCCGACAACGCCGATGCCCTCAATGCCCTCGGCTATACTCTGGTCGACCGCTTGCATCGTATTGAGGACGGCTTGCCGCTGCTGCAACGGGCGCTGGCATTACGTCCCAACAGTCCAGCCATTATCGACAGCCTGGGCTGGGCCTACTTTAAACTGGGTGACTACCAGAAAGCCGAACCCTTGCTACAGCAAGCCTTTACTATCATTGCCGATCATGAAATCGCCGCTCATTACGGCGAACTGCTCTGGATCACCGGGGCGCAACAACAGGCCAAGGCCGTCTGGCAGTCCGGACTGCAAGATCAGCCTGACAGCACCATTATCGAGAACACGCTGCAGCGTCTGAAGGTCGATCTGAATGATCAGTAATCCGATCTCGATGGCGCACGCTGCGCCACACGTCCGCTCCCGATGGGTAGTGCCGCTGCTCCTGCTGTTCGTCAGCGCCCTCTCTTCCTGTTCGCTCTTGCCCGGTGACCAGCAGTTACAACAACGTCAGCTGGATCAACTGCAACACTGGCAGCTGCGCGGTAAATTATCGGTCACAACACAGAATGACAGCGTGACCGGCTACCTCACCTGGCAACAAGACCAGCAGCAGTACGATCTGTTTATTACCGGCCCCATGGGTCAGGGGTCATCCCGCCTGGAGGGTAATCAGCATAACGCGACCTTGACCTTGCCAAACCATGACCAGCCCCTGACCGCAGCCAACGCAGAAAGCTTGATGGCGGATCACCTTGGCTGGTACTTGCCGGTGAGTGGTATTCGTTACTGGGTCAAGGGGCAACCGGCACCGGATGGCGATGCCACCAGTCAGTTTGATGATTATGGTTTGCTCAGTCATCTACAGCAAAACGGCTGGACCTTGCGCTTTAGCCGCTACCAACAGCAACAGGGCATCTGGCTGCCCGGACTGATCAAGATCCAGGGTTACCATTACTCTCTGACTCTGGCGATTAACGAATGGACATTGTATGACTGATACTGCCAACCCCTGGGTCAGAGTACCGGCACCCGCCAAACTCAATCTGATGCTGCATATTACCGGTCGGCGACCCGACGGTTACCATAACCTGCAAACCCTGTTTCAGTTTCTCGATTACAGCGACTGGCTGGAGTTTCGGTGCCGAGAGGATGACCAGCTGACACTCACACCAGCCATTGATGGTGTTGAGCATGAATCCAACCTGATTATTCGTGCTGCGCGGTTGTTACAGAATCTTGCCAAAACACAAGGCCGGACTGTGCCCGGGGCTGATATTCGTTTGACCAAGCGCTTGCCAATGGGAGGTGGCCTTGGTGGTGGCAGTTCCGATGCCGCCACGACACTGCTCACTCTGAATCAATTATGGCAGTGCCATCAATCGCTCGACCAGCTCGCTGCCCAGGGTCTTGCCCTTGGAGCCGATGTGCCGGTTTTTGTACAGGGCCAGGCGGCCTTTGCTGAGGGTGTTGGTGAACAACTAACGCCGGTACCCGAGCTGGAAGAAAAGTGGTTTCTGGTGGTTCGGCCCGATGTCCATGTAAACACGGGAAAAGTTTTTTCACATAAGTGTTTGACAAGACACACTCCTGTAATTAATATGCGCCTCGCACTTGAGCAAGGGGGCAATAACGATTGCCAGCAAGTTGTCTCAATGATTTATCCTGAAGTTGGTAAAGCATTGAATTTGCTAAATAAATTTTCCTTTGCTAAGATGACGGGAACCGGAGCTTGCATATTCTCAAGCTTCGACTCGGAAGCAGAAGCCGCAAAGGTTTCTGAGCAGTTACCGGCTGAATATGAACGCTTTATTGCGCGGGGTATTAACTACTCACCAGCACATAAGATATTATTCAGACCGTCCTAGATTGGGGTGTCGCCAAGTGGTAAGGCAACGGGTTTTGATCCCGTCATCCGCAGGTTCGAGTCCTGCCACCCCAGCCAACTCTTTTTCTCCCAATTCAGATTAAAGTGACATCAAAGGGGACTATTGTGTCTAAGTTGATGGTATTTACCGGTAATGCCAATCCGGAACTGGCCCGACTCGTTGTCGAACGTCTCGACATTCCCCTCGGTGAAGCCAGCGTTGGAAAATTCAGTGATGGTGAAATCACCATTGAGATCGATGAAAACGTACGCGGTAAAGACGTTTTTATAATCCAGCCTACCTGCGCTCCCACAAACGATAATCTGATGGAAATCCTGCTGCTGGCCGATGGCTTGCGTCGTGCTTCTGCCGGACGTATCACCGCCGTTGTACCTTATTTTGGTTACGCCCGTCAGGATCGTCGCCCACGCAGTGCCCGTGTACCAATCAGTGCCCGTGCCGTTGCCGATATGATGGCAGGTTCTGGGATTGACCGTATGCTGACGGTTGATCTGCACGCTGACCAGATTCAGGGTTTCTTTGATGTTCCCGTCGATAACGTTTACGCCTCTCCGGTATTGCTGGATGACCTGGAACGCCAGAATTACGATAACCTGATTGTTGTCTCTCCGGATATTGGTGGTGTTGTCCGTGCTCGTGCCATCGCCAAACAGATGGATGTCGACCTCGCCATCATCGACAAACGTCGCCCGAAAGCCAACGTTGCCGAAGTCATGAATATCATCGGTGATGTCAAAGGCCGTACCTGTGTACTGGTTGATGACATGGTCGATACCGCCGGCACTCTTTGCCATGCCGCCAAGGCATTAAAAGAATTTGGTGCTGAAAAAGTTGTCGCCTACTGTACACATCCTGTACTATCCGGCCCCGCTCTTGAACGGCTTGCCAATGCAGAACTGGATGAGTTGGTGGTTACCGATACCATCCCGCTGTCTGAAGCCGCTCGCGCCACCGGTTCCATTCGCCAACTGACCATTGCTGGTCTGCTGGCTGAAGCGGTACGCCGGGTTAATAATGAAGAATCCATCAGCGCGATGTTCCGTTAACCATACGAACACGTACTGAACCCGGTAGCACTCAGTGTTACCGGTTAAATAAAACCGCCAGCACTGGTCGCAAGTTCTGGCGGTTTTTCTATCTGCTAACGAGGTATTTATTATGTCAGACTTCACATTGTCTGCTGTTGTTCGCGAAGATTCAGGGAAAGGTGCGAGCCGCCGCCTGCGTCGTGAAAATGGCGTTCCTGCTATTGTTTATGGTGGTTCAGAAGAGCCTGTAACCATTACCATCAAGTCGAATGAATTCAACAAACGACTGGAGAATGAAGCGTTTTACAACAGCATCATTACTCTGGAGATTGCTGGCAAGTCTGAACAGGTTGTCCTGAAAGACCTGCAACGCCATCCTGCCAAAGACATCCTGTGGCACGCTGATTTCCTGCGCGTTAACAAAGACAGCAAGATCAAGGCCCACGTCCCTCTGCACTTCATCAACGAAGATACCTGCGTTGGCGTTAAAATGGGCGGTGGTAAAGTGACTCACCAGGTCACCAGCATCGACATCATCACAACAGCTGAAAACCTGCCAGAATTTATTCAGGTAGATCTGGCTGACGTTGAAGTCGGTACTGTTGTTCACTTGAGCGATCTGGTAATGCCAGAAGGTGTTGAATCTCTGGCTCTGAGCCATGGCGCAGATTACGACGCTGCAGTACTGTCTGTTCTGGTACCTAAAGGCACCACAGAAAGCGACGAAGACGAAGCAGCAGACGCTGCTGAATAATTTCGTCTGGTCGTAATAAAAAAAGCGAGGTTTATCCTCGCTTTTTTTGTTTTCAGATTGACCAGCATTTATGATGCCGCAAGCTGACAAGCGGTTCTCGAATCATTATGTTGATGAGGCAAGTAAGTGACTGCACCAATTTCATTGATCGTCGGTCTGGGCAATCCGGGCAGCGAATACGAACATACCCGCCACAACGCTGGCTTCTGGTGCCTGGACGCTATTGCACGTAGCCACGGTATCACCCTGTCAGCGGACAAAAAATTTCATGGGCTCGCAGGCAAGGGCCGAATCAATGGCCATGAATGCTGGTTACTCAAGCCCACCACCTTTATGAATCGCAGCGGACTTGCCACTGCGGCACTGGCTAATTTTTACAAACTCAAAGCAGATAACATCCTTGTTATTCACGATGAGCTGGACCTTCCTCCCGGTGTTGCACGCTTCAAAACCGGTGGTGGCCATGGTGGCCAGAATGGCTTGCGCGACATTATCAGTCAGCTTGGCAATAACAAGGACTTTCACCGTTTGCGCATTGGTATTGGTCACCCCGGCGATAAATCTCGCGTTACCGGTCATGTGTTGGGTCGCGCCCCCATTGCCGAAGAAAAAAGTATTCGGGCTGCAATCGATGAAGCCATTCAAGTGCTACCCGATGCCCTGAATGGCGAAATGGCCAAAGCCATGAATCGACTTCACTCGTTTAAAGGGTAAAATACCCGCCCCGTTTTTATCAGATACAGGAAACCATCTATGGGCTTTAAATGCGGTATCGTTGGCTTGCCCAACGTCGGAAAATCCACGCTGTTCAATGCACTCACCAAGGCCGGCATCGACGCAGAGAACTTTCCGTTCTGCACCATTGAGCCTAACTCGGGAGTGGTTTCCATGCCCGATAAACGCCTGGATGAATTGTCTGAAATCGTCAAACCGGAACGCGTTGTTCCCACTTCGATGGAATTTGTTGATATTGCCGGGCTGGTCGCCGGTGCATCCAAGGGTGAAGGCCTGGGCAACCAGTTTCTTGCCAATATCCGCGAAACGGATGCCATTGCCCACGTTGTCCGCTGTTTTGAAGATGACAACGTGATTCACGTTGCCAACCAGGTTAATCCGGCTGATGACATCGATATTATCAATACCGAGCTGGTACTGGCTGATATGGATTCCTGCGAGAAACAGTATCAACGTGTCACCCGTACCGCCAAAGGGGGTGACAAGGACGCCATCGCACAAAAAGCCTTGCTCGAGCGCTTGCTGCCTCATTTTGAAGAAGGCCATACCGCCCGCATGCTGGATATGAGTGATGACGAGAAAAAGGTCGCCCGCGCATTCCACCTGCTGACCACCAAACCCACCATGTACATTGCCAACGTGGCGGAAGATGGTTTTGACAACAACCCTCACCTCGATGTGGTCCGCGATATCGCCGCTGCTGAAGGTGCCCAGGTGGTCGTGGTATGTAACAAAATCGAGTCTGAAATCGCTGAACTGGATGATGAAGACAAGATGGAATTCCTTTCCGAAATCGGTATGGAAGAACCAGGCCTGGACCGTGTTATTCGCGCCGGTTATGAATTACTCGGATTACAAACCTACTTCACCGCAGGTGTAAAAGAAGTTCGCGCCTGGACCATCAAGGTCGGTGATACCGCCCCACGGGCTGCTGCTGCCATCCATACCGATTTTGAACGAGGCTTCATTCGGGCGGAAGTGATTGGTTACAACGACTTTATCCAGTATCGGGGTGAATCCGGTGCCAAAGAAGCCGGTAAGTGGCGTCTGGAAGGTAAAGAATACATCGTCAAGGACGGTGATATTATCCATTTCCGTTTCAACGTATAAGCACGCCATTTTCGAAGCCAGCTTCGAAATATCAACCGATATATCAATAATATAGCAGGCACAGGTAGTCCTGACTGCCTGCTATTCGTATCACTTTTGACCGATTCTCCCTCCTTGCTCACCGCTGCACTGCCCTTTCCTGACAACTGTTGCAAATAATCAACAGATTGAACCAAAACAATACCTAATATTCCCCTAATATTGGATTGCAAACAGGCTCTTCAAAGAACAGAATGAACATTCAGTCACAAGCAATAGAGCATCATGATAGACAGGCGCGAAGATATCCTTAAAGCAACAGCAAAAATGATTGTTGAACATGGCCTTCAAGCATGCCCAATGTCCAAAATATCCGCCCTTGCCGGGTGTGGGGCTGGAACTATCTATCGATATTTCGAGACCAAGCAGGATCTGGTTTGTGCCTTGTTTGATGACCTGATTGAAAAGCTGACCGCCGCCTGTACCGAGGGCTACGACCCCTCGCTGTCACTACGCGAACGCTTTTTCACCTTGTGGGGAAATTATTATCGCTACGTGCTGGCCAACCCTTGCCAGCGGGCACTGATGGATCAACTGCTGGCGTCACCGACGATTTGCCCGGAACAACGGGAAAAATCCCTGGCAACGCTCCAGCAGGTGATTGGGCAGTTACTGAATGACGGCAAGCATCAGGGAGTATTCAAAGAACTTCCTAACGAACTGCTGAATACCGTGACGTACGGAAGCCTTTCCATGATGGCCAAAAAACAACAGCAGGCACCTGAGAAGTTCAGTTGTGTCAACTGTGATGAAAACGAGATTCTCTGCCTGTGCTGGGATGCCATACGCTGCTAATACGATACGAACACGGAATGAATATTCTTTCACCTACTCGGACAGGATCACACATGAACAAGCAATCCACTGCAAATACTGTGGCCAGTGAAGTTACCGCTCAACTCCGCTACCACTCTCAAGCCGGGACTGGTTTTTATTCCACCCTGACTCACTTGATACTGAAACAAAAACGCCAGCGACTGGCGCTGGCGAAATAAGTAATCATATGAGATGGCGACATGTCGCTGCCAATCAACGTCAGTGCCGCACCTCACCTTGGCCAATATCCGAGTCGGCAAAGCGGCTCGATAAGATTGACAGCCGGTTAGCCACAACCAGGGTGTTTTCTGCCGCCAGAGTCAGTCCGGATTCATCCTCCACAGACTCCAGCAAGACGCAGGTGGTATCGATGGAATCCAATCCGACCACAATCGCCAGGATATAACCGTAACGGGTATTCAGCGCCACAAGATCGCCAATTTCGGTTTCTTCCCGCTCGGTATTAAAATCCTCACCGACCAGATCATCCGTACTGGCTGGTTTCTTGAATCGTGCCAAGGCTACCAGTTGCACGATGCCCTGAACGATACCGTCATTGATATCCAGTGTGACTTCGTTGTTTTCCTCAACATCCACCACGCGATCCAACAGACTCATAAACAGGTCAGAATCTTCATCAGACCAGCGCAAGTCAACCGGTGGTTTTTGCTCTCTGGAAGAGCAGAAAAAAACATCAGTGGGGAATTCTGCAGGCTCTTCTCCGCTAACCGGAGCAGGCATTAACAGACTAACGGCTTCCAGTCCGTTTTTTTCGTGTTCGGCAATCCGCCAGAACAACGGCATCACTTCTGTATTCATGAGACTCACTCCCCTACTCATCAGGAACATCTCATCTGAACATAGCAGGGCCTGCCGAAGCTGACAAGCCGTGCCGGAATCATCATCACCAACCGTCATCAATGACGTTATCGCCGTCCTGCCGGGCCTCCTCCTGGCCCGGGGAATACACTGATATTGGTCGTACCATCGGTTTTGGTCACGGTCGGCGTACCCTCTTTGCTGACTTCATCAATACGGATAACAGCATGCATAGGAATAAAGGTGCGTTTGACATCAGCAAACGTGTTTTTCAGCCTCTCTTCGCCAGGATCAACCACCACCTGGGAACGCTCTCCAAACAGCAATTGTTCGATCTCAACAAAACCATATAAATCACTGGGATAGATATAGCGCGCATAAATTTCAAATACCTCCGCTTGCTGTAAAAAAACAACACGGTAAACGGGTTCAGCTATTTCTTTCGAATTCATACAGGCGTCAGACAACCTCAAATACACAGAAAATCTCGATCAGGACTGCTGATACATACTGGCATCAACAGAAGGGAGCGAAGTATAATACCGCCCCTTTTTTTACGCGATACCGAAGGCTGTTTTGCCCATGACATCTGCCACTCAGGACCAACCGAAAAAGCTTTACATCAAAACGCACGGTTGCCAAATGAACGAATACGATTCATCCCGAATGGCAGACATGCTGGAGTCCAGCCATAAAATGGAAATCACCCAGAACCCGGAAGAAGCCGATGTTATTCTGCTGAATACCTGTTCCATCCGGGAAAAGGCCCAGGAGAAAGTCTTCCACGAGCTGGGCCGCTGGAAAAAACTGAAAGCCAAAAATCCCGACCTGAAAATCGGCGTTGGCGGTTGTGTTGCCAGCCAGGAAGGGGATGCCATTATCAAGCGTGCTCCCTTTGTCGATATGGTGTTTGGCCCCCAGACGTTGCACCGCCTGCCATCCATGGTCAACAAGGCGGCCAATGCCATCCAGGTTGTGGATGTTACCTTTCCTGAGATCGAAAAATTTGATCACTTGCCGGCTCCCAAGGTGGAGGGGTGCAGCGCGTTTGTCTCGGTGATGGAAGGCTGCTCCAAGTACTGTACTTTCTGTGTTGTGCCCTACACTCGCGGCGAAGAAGTCAGCCGACCACTGGCCGACGTCCTCAAGGAAGTCGAATCGTTGGCAGCGCAGGGGGTACGTGAAGTCAACTTGCTCGGTCAGAATGTTAACGCCTACCGTGGCCAAACCACCGACGACGACGAAGCCGACCTTGCCGAACTGATCACTCAGGTTGCCGATATCGAGGGTATTGACCGTATCCGTTTCACCACGTCCCACCCACTGGAATTCAGCGATAGCCTGATCCAGGTGTATGCCGAAGTCCCCGAACTGGTCAGCCATCTGCATTTACCCGTACAAAGTGGTTCCAACCGGATTCTTGCGGCGATGAAACGCGGCCATGAAATTGACCTCTACATCGACAAGATTGAGCGACTGCGCAAGCTGCGTCCGGATATCTCCATTTCCTCCGACTTTATTATCGGCTTTCCGGGTGAAACACTGGCAGACTTTGAAGACACCATGAAGCTGATCGAAACCATTGGTTTTGATACTTCGTTCAGTTTTATTTACAGCGCCCGCCCCGGTACACCGGCGGCTGAGTTACCGGATGAGACACCAGAGAGCATCAAGAAAGAACGTCTGCATATTCTGCAGGACCGTATTTTGCAAAATGCCCAGCTGATCAGTCGTCGTATGGTTGGCCGGGAAGAGACCATTCTGGTCACCGGCGTCTCCCGCAAAGACCCCGGTGAACTGCAGGGACGTACTGAAAACAACCGTGTCGTCAACTTCCGCTATGAAGACCATAGCCTGATTGGTAAATTCGTCCGGGTGCAGATTGAAGATGCCTACCCGAACAGTCTGCGTGGTGTCATCATCGATGCTGATCAGGCGTACTAGACCAGTACGCTTTTGCTTATTTTCAGGAGATTTTTTTGACCGATACGCCCAGCGCTCCAGCACTTACTGCGGATCCTGCCGTCCAGACTCTGGAGCTGCAGCCGGAAGATGCCTCCCGACTCGCCAATCTCAGTGGCCATCTGGACAGCCATATTCGCCAGATTGCCGACCACTACCAACTGGTGATCTATAATCGCGGCGGTCAGTTCCGCTTTGAAGGCGACCAGATTGCCGGGCAGCGGGCAGCGCGGCTGATTGAACGGCTTTACCGTGAGACCGCCAATAGCACGCCGATCACACCCGACCTGATTCATTTACTGCTCTCGGAAGATAAAATCAGTCAGCATGATGAAGCCAGTGACAACAGTAACAGTGACAGCGATATTGCAGAGTCACCAGAACAGCCTGATCTCCACGGCCCGCTGGTTATCAAGACCCCCCAGACCTATGTCAAAGTCCGCGGCAAGCATCAACGCGAATATATTCACCAGATACGCCGCTACGACATCAGCTTCGGCATTGGCCCCGCAGGTACCGGTAAAACCTTTCTCGCCGTTGCCGCCGCAGTAGAAGCCCTGCAACAAGATGAAGTAAAACGCATCCTGCTGGTACGCCCGGCCGTGGAAGCTGGTGAAAAACTGGGTTTTCTTCCCGGTGACCTGGCCCAAAAAATTGACCCGTATCTGCGGCCACTGTACGACGCTCTCTACGAGATGCTGGGCTTTGAGCATGTCGGCAAACTGATGGAGCGTAATATCATCGAGGTAGCGCCACTGGCCTATATGCGGGGGCGTACCCTCAGTCACTCTTTTGTGATTCTGGATGAAAGCCAGAATACCACCAGAGAACAGATGAAAATGTTCCTGACCCGGGTCGGCTTTGGCTCCAAAGCGGTGATTACTGGCGACCTTACCCAAACCGACCTGCCCCGTGGCGTGCAGTCCGGCTTGCGCCATGGTCTGGAAGTTCTCGACGGCGTTGAAGGCATTGGCATTACCCGCTTCGACAATCGTGATGTCGTCCGCCACCCACTGGTACAACGAATTGTGGATGCCTACGACCGTCACGACGAACAAGAGGAGCAGGCCAGAGTAGCCCGCCGCCAGGAACGACAGCAGGCCAACACACAATGACCACACCTCTGCTGGACTTACAGCTAGCCGATGAGATCGATCTGGGCGCAACAGAACTGCCAACGGAAGCGCAGTTTTTGCAATGGGTAACCGCCGCGCTCACCGACCGCTCACCTTATGACGAGCCAGAGTTAACCATTCGTCTTTGTGGAGCGGAAGAAAGTCAACAATTGAATCATGAGTATCGCGGAAAGGACTCGCCCACCAATGTCCTGTCCTTTCCTTTTGAGGCTCCGCCTCAGGTGCCGATCCCGTTATTGGGAGATTTGGTCATCTGTGTGCAGATTGTCACCAGAGAAGCTCATGAACAGGGTAAATCCGACGAGGCCCATTGGGCGCATATGGTCATTCATGGCTGCTTGCATTTACTCGGATACGACCATATAAATGACGACGAAGCGGAAGAGATGGAAGCACTGGAGCGTTGCCTGCTGGCACAGCTCAACTTCCCAGACCCTTATCAAGACGAGGCCCCATGAGCGAAGACCCCCGAAGTTGGTTGGAAAAGCTGACTGACCTGTTCTCTGACGATCCACAAAGCCGTCAGGACATCAAAGTGATTGTACGCGAGGCTGCCGAACGCAGCATTGTCGATAACGATACACTGAACATTCTTGAAGGTGCCCTGCAGGTTTCCGAAATGCAGGTCAGGGATATCATGATTCCCCGCGCCCAAATGGTCTCGATTCAAATCAACGAGTCACTCAAGGGCTGCATTCCGCGCATTATTGAATCAGCTCACTCGCGCTTCCCGGTACTCGGTGAAGGTCAAAACGAAATCCTCGGCATTATGCTGGCCAAGGATTTGTTGCCACTGCTGTTGGCGGATCATCACGATCATTTTCGCCTGCGGGATATACTGCGTCCAACCACCTTTGTGCCAGAGAGCAAGCGGCTGAATGTTTTGCTGCGGGAATTCCGTGCAACCCGTAACCATATGGCCATCGTGGTTGATGAATTTGGCAGCGTCGCCGGCCTGGTCACCATCGAAGATGTGCTGGAACAGATTGTTGGTGATATTGAAGATGAACACGACTTCGATGAAGAAGAGAGCCTGATCAAGGAAGTCGAAAGCCAGATCTTTATGGTCAAGGCACTGACTCCGGTTGATGACTTTAACGACCATTTTGAAGCCAGCTTCAGTGATGATGACTTCGATACCATTGGCGGCATCGTGATCCATCATTTTGGCCGGGTACCTGAGTGTAACGAAAGCATCAATATCGAAAACTGGCACTTCAAGGTCATTAACGGCACCAGCCGTCAAATCAACTTGCTTGAGGTCACCCCTGTGTGATGCCAACCACTTCCACCAGGGTCTCTATGATCTCCCACCGCTGGATTTCAAGGCTGTTGTTATTGGCCGCTGGTGCCATTTTCCCTCTCGCACTGGCGCCACTGTACTGGTGGCCGCTGGGCCTGGTCAGCCTGGCGTTGTTTACCCATATGCTGTGGCAACCGGATTCTTGCCGACAGGCCTTTGGGCGTAGTTGGTGGTATGCCTTTGGCCAATTTGGTAGCGGTGTTTCCTGGGTCTATGTCAGCATGCATGACTTTGGAGGCACCTCTGCGCCACTGGCCATCTTGCTGGCTGCCGCCTTTGCTGCCGTACTGGCTCTGGTACCGGCTGGCTGTTTCGCACTGTATGCCCTGTTCCATCGTAATGGACGGCAGGTAATACCCTGGCTGCTATTACCAACATTCTGGTTTATCAGTGAGTGGGTACGAAGCTGGCTGTTTACCGGCTTTCCCTGGTTATTTGCCGGTGATGCTCACTTGTTCACCTGGCTGGCGGGCTGGGCACCAGTGATCGGCAGCTATGGTATTTCCGTTATTCTGGTACTGACCGTCAGCAGCCTGATCCAGACATTACGCACTACCCGGCTACGTTACTTGTTAGTACTGCTGCTTTGGCCCACGGGGTACTGGTTACAGCAGCAGCAGTGGACCACGGCGATCGACACACTAACGGTCAGCAGCGTACAGGGCAATATCAACCAGAACCTGAAATGGAAACCGGAGATGGTCAGTCCGACCATCAACCTGTATATCAAGGAAACTAGAAAACTCTGGGACAGCGACCTGATTGTCTGGCCCGAAACAGCCGTGACACTAGTTTATGACCAGTTTCTACCCTATCTTGACGAACTCAGTCACAACGCCCAACTGCATAATTCCGGCTTGATTACCGGCATTGCCTACCGTTATCCCCCCAATCATCCGCTGGCTGGGGAGTACCACAATAGCGTGGTTGCGGCGGGTATGGCTGACGGCCTGTATCACAAGCAACAACTGGTGCCTTTTGGCGAATTTATCCCTTTTGAAAGTCAGCTACGCGGATTAATTCCTTTTCTGGATCTGGAAATGTCGAGTTTTCTGCATGGTGCTGCCGAGCAGCCGCTGATCCGTTTTGAAGCACATGACCAGCTGTATCTGATAGCCCCTTATATCTGCTACGAAATCGCCTACCCCCAACTGGTGGGCGAGATGGCCAAGAATGCCAACCTGCTGGTTACAGTGAGTAATGACGCCTGGTTTGGTGACTCTCTCGGGCCGAAACAGCATATGGGACTGGCGCAAATGCGCGCACTGGAAACCGGACGCTATTTGCTCCGCTCGACCAACACCGGTATCACCGCGCTGGTCAACCATCACGGCCGTATCGTAAAACAGCTACAGACCAGTACCCTGGGCAGTCTGACCGCCAAGGCGGAATTACGCACAGGAGAAACCCCCTACACCCACTGGGGACTGATTCCTCTATATGCTTTCTGCCTGATATCCCTGATATATGCTGCCGGTCTGATCATCACGGTCCGACCAACACCTGCAACGAGCAAACCCTGATGGCCAGATTATTATTCAAGCTGAATAACGTACCGGATGAAGAAGCCAATGCCGTGCGGGCTTTACTGGAACAGCATGATATTCCGTATTATGAAACCCATGCCGGGCGTTGGGGGATAGCGGTAGCAGCTATCTGGTTAGTGAGTGCTGACGATTATACCGAAGCCAGGTCCCTGATCGACCAGGTACAGCACAATCTGTTAACCCAAAAACAGACTGGCGATCCGGATCAGCTACCAGCGTCTCTACGCCAGCGCTTTCAGGAACGTCCCGTCGATTTTTTTCTGGTAGTAGTGGCGATAGCTATTATTATCATGCTGACCGTATGGCCATTTTTAACCGCGTTTGAATAACCGGCTTGCGGTTATTCAGCCAGGTTTGATTGGGCCAAACGATGCAGTGTTGCTTCCAGAATCGGCTGATTCGCCGCCGGAAAATTGTAATCAAGCAATTCCCTGGCGGTTACCCAGGTAATCGGCTGGCCTTCGGCACCATGAGCCTGTAACGCTTCAGCCGCCGTAACAGCAACCCAATACACATCCAGTCTCACCGACTTGTCAGGATAATCGAAGCAGACTTCAATCAGTGCCGACAGGCAGGCAGGCTCCAGCTGCAATCCCAGCTCTTCGTCCAACTCTCGTATCAGCGCGGCCGTCGTTGTTTCCCCAGCTTCAATTTTGCCACCTGGAAATTCCCAATAGCCGCCCTGATGTTTGTTATCCGGACGTTTTGCGATCAGGATTTGCTGTTGCGGATTACAGATCACCGCAACGGCAACAGCCAGTTGAAGTGGCTGGGTATCAGCGCCAATTGCCATCAGGAACGGTAATCAGCATTGATGCTGACATATTCATGCGACAGATCGGTCGTCCAGATAGTCTCGGTTACATCACCACGCCCAAGGGCAATACGTACGGTAAACTCAGGCTGTTTGAAAATCGCAGCGCCAGCATCTTCGTTATAACCATCACAACGACCGCCATCTTCCACGATTTGTACGTCATCCAGCCAGATCTGGATTTTTTCCAGTTCCATGTCTGCTACACCGGCACGACCAACAGCGGCCAGAATACGACCCCAGTTGGCATCGGAGGCAAACATCGCTGTCTTGACCAGAGGTGAATGGGCCACGGTATAGGCCACATCCAGCGCTTCTTGCGCGGCTTGTGCCTCGACCACTTCGACGGTGACAAACTTGGTTGCCCCTTCCCCGTCACGCACAATGGCCTGAGCCAACAACTGGAATGCGATTTTCAGTTCGGCAAACAGGGCTTCAGCCACTGGCGAATCGGCATCATCAATGGTCAGGGTCGACTGACCTGTTGCAATTAACAGGCAACTGTCGTTAGTGGAGGTATCACCGTCAATGGTAATACGGTTGAACGAGGCATTCGCCAGGCGTCCACACCACTGTTCCAGCACGGTTTTGTCAATGCGAACATCCGTGGCGATAAAACCCAGCATGGTCGCCATATCTGGCTTGATCATACCAGCACCCTTGGAGATGCCTGTGATCGTTACTTCGTGGCCATCCAGCTCAAAACAGTGAGAGTAACCTTTGGGCAAGGTGTCGGTTGTCATGATGCCACGGGCTGCACGGGCCCACTGATCGTCGCCCAGGTGAGCCAGAGCCAGTGGAATACCCCGTTCAAAGGCATCCATATTCAGCGGCTCACCAATCACGCCGGTCGAGAATGGCAAGACCTGACTGCTGGCCACACCGGTTGCCTGCGCCAGTAGCTCACAACTACGTCGAGCATTGGCAAATCCCTGCTTGCCTGTCCCGGCGTTGGCATTGCCGGTATTGATCAGCAGGTAACGTGGCGCCTGCAGCGCCAGATGTTCACGAGCAACCACGACCGGGGCGGCACAAAAGGCATTTCGGGTAAATACTCCGGCGACTTCTGTGCCTTCCGCCAGCTCAAAAATTACCATGTCGTCCCGGTTTGGATAACGCACGGCAGACTGGGCAACCCCCAGCCGCACACCGGCAACAGTTGCAAAATCTTCAAATACAGAAAAATTAACGGCCATCTTGTTTCTCTTGTGCCTTATGACAGCTTGCCATGGCAATGCTTGTATTTTTTACCCGAACCACACGGACAGAGCTCATTACGACCTACCTTGCGATCGTCACGTACAAATGGCTGCGCCTGATCATCACCTTCGGCCTGCTCGATTGGTTCATCCGCCACCATGCTGGTCGTTGCTTCGTGTTCGTACTTGGCCAACTGGGCCTGGGCTTCAGCTTCCGCCCGGCGTTTTTCTTCCATTGCCTGCACTTCTGACTCTTCACGCACTTTGACATGAGAGAGTACACGGATGGTTTCGCGCTTGATATTGCTCAGCAATTCCTGGAACAGGATAAATGATTCACGCTTGTATTCCTGTTTCGGGTTCTTCTGGCCATAACCACGCAAGTGGATTCCCTGACGCAGATGATCCATGGTCGCCAAGTGCTCTTTCCAGAGGTTGTCGACGATCTGCAGCATGACTTGCTTTTCAAAACCACGCAGTGTTTCCCGACCGGCAGATGCTTCCTTCTCTTGGTAGGCTTGCTCAATGGCCGTCAGAATACGTTCACGCAGCGTCTCTTCGTACAGTTTGTCTTCCGAGTCCAGCCATTGCTGAATCGGTAAATCGACATCAAATTCTGATTTCAGATGCGCTTCCAGCCCAGCGATATCCCACTGCTCTTCCAGACTTTGTGGGGCGATATAGTCATTAATCGCATCATCAACCACGTCTTTCCGGATCGTGGAGATAATGTCACCAATATCTTCCATCGCCATCAGGTCATTACGCTGCTCATAAACCACCCGACGTTGATCGTTGGCAACATCATCGTATTCAAGCAGCTGTTTACGAATATCAAAGTTACGGCCTTCCACCTTGCGTTGTGCTTTCTCAACGGCATTGGTGACCATTTTGTGCTCGATGGATTCGCCGTCTTTCATACCCAGCGCTTGCATCATGTTACGCATACGGTCGGACATGAACATACGCATCAGGCTGTCGTCCAGCGACAGGAAAAACCGGGTTGATCCGGCATCCCCCTGACGACCCGCACGACCACGCAGCTGATTATCGATACGGCGTGATTCATGACGTTCGGTACCGACGATATGCAGACCCCCGGCTTCCAATACCGCATCATGCCGTTCTTGCCAGTCCTTCTTGACTGCGGCGATTTCTTCCTCGGTAGGATTATCCAGGCGGGCAACTTCAGACTCCCAGTTACCACCCAGCATGATATCGGTACCACGACCTGCCATGTTGGTCGCGATGGTCACGGCTCCCGGACGACCGGCATCAGCGATAATTTCTGCTTCGCGTGCATTTTCCTTGGCGTTCAGCACATTGTGCGGAATCTTGGCTTTTGTCAGTAATCCAGCCACATACTCGGAAGATTCAATCGACGCGGTACCCACCAGTACCGGACGTTTCAGCTCAATTACCGCACGTACTTCTTCGACAACTGCTGCGTATTTTTCTGGCTGGGTAGCGTAAATCACATCATTGTAATCGATTCGCTGGACGGGTTTGTTGGTCGGAATCACCACCACATCAAGGCCATAGATCTGGTTAAATTCAAATGCTTCGGTATCGGCAGTACCAGTCATACCAGCCAGTTTTTCATACAGCCGGAAGTAGTTCTGGAAGGTCGTGGAAGCCAGAGTCTGACTTTCGGCCTGGATACGGACACCCTCTTTGGCTTCAATAGCCTGATGCAGGCCTTCGCTCCAGCGACGCCCTGGCATGGTACGTCCGGTATGCTCGTCGACAATAACAATCTGGTTATTCTGGACAATATAGTCGACGTTTTTATGGTAAATCGCATGGGCCCGCAAAGCGGAATGGACATGGTGCAGCAAGTTGAGATTCTGGGTGGCATACAGGCTTTCACCGGCTTCCAGAATTCCCTCGTCAACCAACATGCCTTCAACAAATTCGTGCCCTTCCTCAGTCATTTCAACTGAACGGGTTTTTTCATCGATAATAAAGTGCCCGGAAACCGGGGTATCGTCTTCGTCCAGTTCACCTTGGACCAGCTTGGGTGCCAGCAAATTGATCTTGCGGTACAGCTCGGAATTATCCTGAGCAGGGCCAGAAATAATCAAAGGAGTTCGGGCTTCATCGATCAGAATGGAATCCACTTCATCGACGATGGCGAAATACAATTCGCGCTGCACCTTATCGTCCAGAGAAAACGCCATATTGTCGCGCAGGTAATCGAAACCGAATTCGTTATTGGTGCCGTACACGATGTCCGCTTGATATTGCTCGCGCTTTTCTGCGGTTTGCTGGCCGGGGACAACAACACCAACACTCAACCCCAGGTATTCATACAGGGGACGCATCCACTCGGCATCACGACGCGCGAGATAATCGTTCACGGTAACGACACTGACGCATTTGCCTGTCAAAGCATTCAGATAGGTTGGCAAGGTACCCACCAGGGTTTTACCTTCGCCGGTACGCATCTCGGCAATACGGCCTTCATGCAGGGTAACACCACCAATCAGCTGGACGTCAAAGTGACGCATCCCCATCACTCGCCGGCTGGCTTCCCGGCAGACGGCGAAAGCTTCTGGCAGCAGGGCATCCAGTTTTTCACCACCTTCCAGGCGCTGCTTGAATTCAGCAGTTTTGGCCTGCAACTCGGCATCAACAAGCGCTTTCAGGGCTTCTTCATGGCTGTTTATCTGTGTAACCAGCTTACCCATACGCTTCAGTTCCCGGCTATTTTTACTGCCGAAAAGCTTGCGAAAAATATTACCCATCATGAGATTCTAACTATCCAATTTGCAAATACAGTGAGGCCCGGACGGACTGAAACGCTCGATTATACGCGCTTCAGATGACAAGTCCGAGATGGTGACAAGTAATTTGATCAATGCCTATCGGAGGGTACGATGAAGATATGCAGATGGGTCAACTGTCCGGCCGTTCTTGTACACTTCAAAATGCACATGAGGGCCGGTTGAACGGCCACTACTTCCCATCAAGGCAATAACATCGTCTTTACGAACGATATCGCCAACCTTGACGTTCAGCTCAAAGCAGTGGGCATAACGCGTTTTATAGCCATTGCCGTGATTGATCTCAACCAGTTTGCCATAGCCATAACGATCACCAGCCCAGGTAACAACCCCAGACGCAACCGCAATAATATCCGACCCCTGCTTACCGGCAAAATCAACACCGCCATGCCAAGCCAGCTGGCCGGTAAAAGGATCGGTACGACGACCATAGCGGGAAGACATCCAGCCTTTTTTGATCGGTCGGCCAGTTACAAATGTATCCGCATCCAGCCGTTGGGCAGACATCAGGTCATCCAGCACTTCCAGCTGCTGCTCACGATGACCAATACGATTAGCCAGGTCATTCAGCACATCGCTGATTTCCGGCGCTTCGTAGGCTTCACCCAGTGTCTTTGGCCCGCCCAAAGCAGGTGCCATGGAAAAATCGAATTCATCGGCTTCCAGATTGGCAACACTGACCAGGCGTTCACCCAGAGCATCCAAACGCATCAGACGGGACTGCAGCTCGGCCAGTTTGACCGTTAGTGCCTGTAATTCCTGATTGGTCTGGACACGAATCTGCTCCAGCTCCTGACGCTGCAGGCTGAGATCATTTTCCCAGGCTTCTGCTGCCTGTGGCTCCAGGGAAAAACCTTCATCTGCCAACCAGTCAACCAACCAGAACCCGGCCATCCCCATTGCAAAAGGCAGGGCCACAAGGCACCCAAATAACAATGTCTTGGCAGGTGTGGTCAATCGGTAAGTACGGGACTCTCCGTGACGCTGACCAACAACAATAATGTTCATAAATAACCAGGTAAGTGACGATTACCAACTTGCTTGCTACTTATTGACACCAACCGCATCACAAACGAAGCCTTACAAACCGCAAAACTCATCAGAATCCACCAACAAACAGACAAAAACAAGGCCATATAGTATGGCCTTCGGGTATTGCTATAGTTTTTCAGATGCAATCAGCCAGCAGCAGCTGGGCGCATATAAGTAATCGGTGCAGTTTCTTCGGTAAATTCAACGAATTCCCATGCATCTTCATGCGCCAGCAACTCTCGTAACAGACAGTTATTCAGTCCATGACCAGACTTGTAGCCAATGTACTCACCGATCAGGCTATGCCCAAGCAAATACAGATCACCGACTGCGTCCAGTATCTTGTGTTTGACGAACTCATCTTCATAACGCAAGCCGTCTTCATTCAGAACCCGATAATCATCCACTACGATCGCATTTTTAACGCTACCGCCCAGCGCCAGGTTCTTGGAGCGCATATACTCAAGATCCTTGGTAAAGCCGAAGGTACGCGCACGGCTTACTTCCTTGACGTATGACGTCGAGGAAAAATCCAGGCTGGCCTTCTGAACACTCTGTTTGAGTACTGGATGATCGAAATCAATTTCAAACGATACCTTGAAGCCATCATAAGGAGCAAAAGAAGCGGTTTTGTCACGCTCTTTGACTTCGATACGACGTTTGATACGGATAAAACGCTTTGGAGCATCCTGCTCCATCAAACCTGCCGATTGCAGCAAAAATACAAATGGGCCAGAGCTGCCGTCCATAATAGGCACTTCGCGGGCACTGACTTCTACAATCGCGTTGTCGATACCCAGCCCGGCCATGGCCGACAACAGGTGTTCTACCGTATCGACTTTGGCGTGATCACGTACAAGGGTGGTGGACAAGGTGGTTTCGCCGACATTCAACGCATGCGCAGGAATATCAACGACAGGGTCAAGATCGGTACGACGGAATACGATCCCTGTATTAACCGGGGCGGGCTTCAGAGTCAGGTAGACCTTTTCACCGGAGTGAAGGCCTACACCTGAAGCGCGGATAGTGTTCTTTAAGGTGCGTTGAGGGATCATTCTGACAATCCTGCCATTTCTGGTCGTTTCTTATACAAATAGATAGATCCTGCAATTATAGCAGGAATGCAAGAACACGCTAGCGGCATGCTCTTTTTACTCAATCTGCCTGACGACGCAAGAAAGCAGGTATATCCAGATACTCCATGTCTTGCCGTGTTTGTGGTTCCGCTTTTGTCGCAGCCTGAGCTCCCGCTCCAGCCTGACGAGTCACGGCTGGACGATCAAGCTTGTTGTAGTCTGGAGTACCATCTGCACGCTTTGGCGCCGGTGTATTATCGACTACTTTTTTTGGACGGGGTTCCGTTGCAGGAGCTGAAGAACTGCTGGCATGGAAATTCAGGCCAGTGGCAACAACAGTAACCCGCAGCTCATCGGTCATTTCCGGATCAATAACAGTACCGACAACAACCGTTGCATCTTCAGCAGCGTATTCACCAATAATGTCACCCACTTCCGAGAATTCGCCCAATGACAAATCATAGCCTGCGGTCACATTCACCAGGATGCCACGTGCTCCTTTCAGGTTGACGTCTTCCAACAGAGGACTGCCAACAGCTGCTTCTGCGGCCTGGCGTGCACGGTCTTCGCCACTGGCGGAACCGCTACCCATCATGGCCTGGCCCATTTCGGACATAACTGTTCGCACATCGGCAAAGTCAACGTTGATCATGCCTTGCTGGGTAATCAGATCGGCAATGCCTTTGACCGCGCCATACAGCACGTCATTGGCAGTGCGGAAAGCATCCATCAATGTGGTGCCTTTACCCAGGACCGACAGGAGTTTTTCATTAGGGATAGTAATCAGTGAGTCAACATGCTCGCTTAACTGTTTCAGGCCAACTTCTGCCATGGCCATACGTTTTTTACCTTCAAACGAAAACGGCCGGGTAACAACAGCAACAGTCAGGATGCCCAGTTCACGGGCAATTTCAGCAACAACAGGAGCGCCACCTGTACCAGTGCCTCCCCCCATGCCAGCTGTAATAAAGACCATGTCAGCACCTTTCAGGGCCTCTGCGATACGATCACGATCTTCCATCGCCGCCTGGCGACCAACATCGGGATTCGCGCCAGCACCCAGTCCTTTGGTCAGGCCAACACCCAGTTGAATTACAGAACGAGCACCAACATTACGCAACGCCTGAGCGTCGGTATTGGCACAGATAAAATCAACGCTATCAATGTTGCTTTCTACCATGTGCTGGACGGCATTACCGCCACCGCCACCCACGCCGATAACCTTGATTATCGCCTCTTCCGGCACATCATCTGCTAACTCAAACATATCGCCTTCTTTTCCAAATGACATGATGCCCCCCCTCTCTACTACCCATCATTACATTAAATACTAAAAGTTGCCTTTTATCCATTCCGATAACTGTGTAAAGATCCCGGAATGTGATTTACCTTCAATTATAGCTACTGGCTTATTTTTAGCCTGTTTCACAGCGTAAAGAAGTAACCCTACAGCGGTACTATAAATAGGGTTATTAATTACGTCAGTTAACCCGGAAACCCCATGAGGCCGGGCCAATCGGACTGGCATATGAAATATCTCTTCTGCCAATTCAACCACACCTTCCATTTTTGATGTGCCGCCGGTCAGTACAACACCAGCAGGGATTAATTCATCATAGCCGCTACGACGCAATTCTGCCTGAATCAGAGAAAATAATTCATCATATCGAGGCTCGACCACTTCTGCCAAAGATTGCCGTGACAGCTGACGTGGCGGGCGTTCACCAACACTCGGAACATTGATCATCTCATCTTCGTGCGCCAACTGGCGCAAGGCGCAGGCGTACTTGATTTTTATCGCTTCGGCATGCTGGGTCGGTGTTAATAATGCCATTGCGATATCATTGGTCACCTGATCCCCTGCAATTGGAATAACAGCGGTGTGCCGTATAGCGCCATCGGTAAAAATAGCTATATCAGTGGTACCACCACCGATATCTACCATACAGACTCCCAATTCCCGCTCATCATCACTTAACACGGCATAACTGGATGCCAATTGTTCCAGAATAATATCATCAGTACTCAGTTCACAACGTTGTACACAACGTTCAATATTTTGCGCTGCATTCACCGCTGCAGTTACCAGATGTACCTTGGCCTCCAGCCTGACACCGGCCATTCCTACCGGTTCACGAATACCTTCCTGATGGTCGACTGAATATTCCTGGGGCAGAACATGGATCGTACGTCGATCCTGTGGAATAGCGACAGCTTGAGCAGCGTCGATGACCCTCTCCACGTCGGCTTCCGTGATCTCGGCTCCTCTGACGGCGACTACGCCATTGGAGTTTTGTGACTGTACATGGCTGCCAGCAATACCGGCATACACCGAATGAATGGTACAGCCCGCCATCAGTTCGGCTTCTTCAACTGCACGGCGAATTGACTGCACAGTGGACTCGATATTAACCACTACGCCTTTTTTCATCCCCCGACTGGGGTGACTGCCGAGACCAACAATTTCAATACCGCCATCTGATGTCACTTCCCCGACAATAGCAACAATCTTGGACGTTCCTATATCCAGTCCCACCAGCATTTGACCTGCCTGTGCATTTGCCATTACCCGGTTACCCCTGTTGTTTGCCAGCGAATAGCCGCACCCTTGCCATATCTCAAATCCACCTGGCGTACCTCTTTAGCATCCAGCGCTCCCAATAGAGCAATCAGACGCTGTAATCGTTCTTCAAAATACTGGCGTCCAAAACGAACAATCCAGCCATTTGACAATGTTGCATCGACTGCCTGCACCGCATTAACACTCATGCTGTTCACGGTCAAACCCTGACCAGTCAAAGCCTGCTGCAGGCGTCGAAAATATTTCACTGATTCATTCTTCACCGGATCAGCCCCGTATAGTCGCATCAGCCCGGTTGTGGCGAATCCAGGCGGTATTGCCGACAGACGACCCGTGGCAGTCAGTAGCTGTTCATCATTCCATAGCGCCACCGGCAACTCCTCATACAACAGTAATTCCACACTGTCCGGCCAGTGCTTTCTGACCGCAACACGGCTCACCAGTGGAATAGCCGCCACCTGCTGCTGAACCTGGTTCACATCCAGAGTAAAGAAACTCTTGTCTCTCACCCACAATAACTGGCGCGCAATATCTTCTGCATTCAAAACATTCAGCCGGCCAACCACCACCACCGCTTGAACCGGCCAGGTGTGATAGGCCTGACGTACAACCACTCCGGCACCGACAAAGAGCAGCGCAATAACCAGTCCGATCCAGACCTGAACGGGAATATGCAGTCGCCGGGTAATTGGCTCACGTCTGACTGGCGTCAGAGTGGCACCGCGTGCTGGTTGCTTGTCCGACATATCAGTGCTTCTTCACTTCTTCCAGCAAGCGGATAACCAATTGCGTAAATGACATCCCCACTGCCCGGGCCGCCATTGGCACCAGGCTATGGTCTGTCATACCCGGACTGGTATTCACTTCCAGTAGCCAGAATTGGCCATCGGCATCGGCCATCACATCCACTCGCCCCCAGCCCTGACAACCAATCAGATCGAAGGCCGTCATGGCCAGCTGCTGCAACTCGGCTTCTTTCTCAGCACTCAGGTCCGATGGTAATAAATATTCTGTGTCTAATGATTCGTATTTTGCCTCATAATCATAAAACTCATGTGACGTTTTCAACTGAATCACAGGCAGCGCCTGTCCCCCCACCAGAGCAATGGTGTACTCGTTCCCGGTAATCCAGCGTTCTGCCAGCACCAGCGCATCGTATTGACTGGCAAATTGATAACTGTCTTGCAGGGCTTGCGCATCATGTACTTTACGCATGCCAATGCTGGAACCCTCATGGGCAGGCTTGACGATGACGTCATGCCCCAATTCCTGAATGACGTGTTGCCAGTCAGATTGCTGCCCCAGCAGCACTGCCGCGGGTGTTGGCAAGCCAGCAGCCTGCCAGATCAGCTTGGTGCGCCACTTATCCATTCCCAGTGCCGATGCCATAACACCACTACCGGTATAGGGAATCCGGAGCCACTCCAGTAACCCCTGAATGGTACCATCTTCGCCGCCCCGCCCATGCAATGCGATAAATGCCATATCAAAATGCTCACGCGCCAGGCAAGCCGCAATGTCTTCTTGTACATCCACGCCAACAGCATCCACCCCGGCAGCGACCAGGGCGCTCAACACAGCCTCACCGCTGCGTAGCGATACGGCACGTTCAGCAGAAACACCGCCCATCAAAACGGCTACACGACCAAATCCGCTACGATCTGTCATTCATTCGCTCCCTTTGCTTTGGCACGATCAATGGACTCCAACCAGCCAGGTAATTGCTCGGCCAGCCGGGCAGACAAGGAACCAATGTCGCCAGCCCCCTGGGTCAGTAACAAGTCACCGGCTCTGAGCACCCCCGTCAACAGTCCTTCGAGGGATTCGCCACGTTCGATAAATACCGGATCCACCTCTCCGCGCTGACGCAAACTGCCACAGAGTGAGCGGCCATCCGCACCGGCAATTGCTTTTTCTCCAGCGGGATAAACATCCATCAACAACAGGATATCCACGGTCGATAATACTTTGACAAAATCTTCATACAGGTCACGCGTACGGCTAAATCGATGCGGTTGAAACAGCATCACCAGACGGCGGTCGGGAAAACCCTTGCGAATGGCTTCAATCGTCACTTCCAGCTCACGGGGGTGATGACCATAGTCATCCACCATCATCACATTGCCACCTGCCAGTGGATATTCTCCACAGACCTGGAAACGCCGCCCGACACCGGCAAATTTTTCCAGTGCCGAACGGATTGCTTCATCAGGCACACCTTCTTCATCGGCAACCGCAACCGTTGCCAGCGCATTAAGAACGTTATGCCGACCCGGCATCCGCATACGAATATTCAGTGGCTGACGATCCCCTGGCCGCACCAGAGTGAACTCGGTAAACAGCCCCTGCTGAACCACATTGATCGCCCGATAGTCGGCATCTCCGGAAAAACCGTAGGTCACGGTCTGACGGGAAATGGCAGGCAGAATGGAGCGTACTGTCTCGTCGTCAATACAGATCACTGCCAACCCATAAAATGGCAGGTTTTGCAGGAAATCAACGAAGGTCTGCTTTAATCGCTCAAAGTCGCCGCCATAAGTCGACATATGGTCCGCATCAATATTGGTAACGATCGACACCATCGGCTGCAGATGCAGGAAGCTGGCATCACTTTCATCTGCCTCGGCAATCAGGTAACGACTGGCCCCCAAGCGGGCATTGGCACCGGCACTGTTCAACTTGCCACCAATAACAAAGGTCGGGTCCAGCCCGGCCTCCGCAAAAATACTGGTCAACAAGCTGGTCGTGGTGGTTTTACCGTGAGTGCCGGCAACCGCCACCCCATGACGAAAACGCATCAGTTCCGCCAGCATTTCTGCCCGTCGCACGACCGGCTTGCGTTGTTCCAGGGCCGTCGATACTTCCGGGTTGCTGACATCAATCGCCGACGACACCACCACCACATCGGCGCGCGCCACATTGTCTGCGGCGTGGCCAATAAACAATGTCACCCCCAGATTTTGCAGGCGACGGGTCACCGCGGAAGCCCGGATATCGGAACCAGTGATGGTATAGCCCTGGTTCAACAGCACTTCTGCAATACCACACATCCCGGTGCCACCAATACCCACAAAGTGAATGCAACGAATACGCCGCATTTCGGGAATCATATGTGCCAGCGGACCATTCGCCAGCGTCGCTTCTACAGACGCATTAATCACGGGTTTTCCTCATAATCTGTTCAACAGCCAGTGCGGTTGCATCCGGCCGGGCCTGTGCATGACTTTGATCGGCCATGCCTTGTAAACGGGCACGATCCTTATCCAGCAAGCCTATTGTTTGTTGTAGCCACTCTGGCGTCAGATCCTTCTGTTGACAGATCAGTGCGGCCTGATTGTTTGCCAAATAACCGGCATTGATGGTTTGATGATCATCGACCGCATAAGGGAACGGCACAAAAATCGCCGCTTTACCGACCGCCGCAACTTCCGATACCGTCAAGGCACCAGAACGACAAATCATCAGATCGGCCCAGCCATAAGCCGCCGCCATATCGTCAATAAATGCAGAGACGTCTGCGACCACATCACTGGCAGCATATGCCGCCAGCATACGCTCAGCATCCCGCTTGCCAACCTGGTGGCGCAAGTTCGGCCGCCCAGCCGCTGGCATCGCTTGCCAACAAGCCAGGACGGCATCGTTCAGGGCCGACGCACCAAGACTGCCGCCCACCACCAGAATATTCAAAGGGCCAGACAAGGGCACGGCACGGGCTGGTAACTCGACCAGTTCACGACGTACCGGATTGCCCACTGTCATCGCGCCGGCCAGAGCACCGGGAAAGGCCTGCAAACTCAAGTGCGCGATACGGTTAAGCCAGCGGTTGGTCATTCCAGCAATTGCATTCTGTTCATGGATCACCAGAGGCACTCCGGCAAGCCGTGCTGCCACCCCTCCGGGGCCGGCAATATAACCACCAAACCCCACCACGATATCGGCCTTGATGGCACGAATAACCGCCCGTGACTGCCAGGTTGCCAGGGCAATACGCCAGGGGGCCATCATCAGACCCTTGATGCCTTTGCCACGCAAACCTCGAATATTCACTGCATGCAGCGGGTACCCTGCAGCAGGAACCAGATTTTGTTCCATGCCATAAGGTGTTCCAAGCCAGTGAATCACATAGCCTTGTGCTACCAGAGCACGGGCAACCGCCAATGCCGGGAACACATGTCCCCCGGTACCAGCAGCCATAATCAGGGCCACTTTGCTACGACTGGATCCTGAAGGCTTCATGCCCTACCTCCGTTATCTCTTGGTTCCGGCTCAGGCATCAGCATGGCCTCGTGCTTGATTCGCATAACAATACCAACCATGGCACAGGCCAGAATCAGGCTACTGCCGCCATAACTGAAAAATGGCAAGGTCAGACCCTTGGTCGGTAACAACCCGATATTCACACCCAGGTTAATAACAATCTGTAGTGCCAGCATCGAGCCAATACCGGCGGCAATATACGCGCCGTACAACAGTCCACGCTGTTGGGCAATCCAGACGGTTTGCCAAATCCGTACGACCAGAAAAGTCAGCAAGCCAATAGCCATCAGGCCACCAAACAAGCCTGTCTCTTCAGCCCAGATGGCAAACACAAAGTCGGTGTGTGCTTCCGGCAAATAAAACAGTTTCTGCACGCTTTCTCCCAACCCGACCCCAAACCATTCACCACGACCAAAAGCGATCAATGACTGCGTCAGCTGATACCCGGTGCCATATACATGCTCAGGTGCCCAGGGATCCAGATACGCCATCAAGCGCGCAACCCGCCACTCTTCCGACGTTAATGCCACAACCGACAGAGCACCGGTGCCAATCATCAATAAAAAATATTGCCCGGCTTTCACACCACCGAGAAACAGCTGGATCATGGTGGCTCCCAGCAACACGACCGCTGCACCAAAATCCGGTTCCATCAGTAACAACAGCACCATGATAACCAGCACAATCAAGGGTTTGATAAACCCCCAGAAACGCTCACGCACTTCTGGCAAGCGCCGCACCAGATAGCCAGCCACATAAAAAACGGCCGCCAGCTTGGCCAGCTCGGACGCCTGCAACTTGAACAGGACAAAATTCAGCCAACGACGACTGCCGTTAACTTCATGACCAACCCCCGGCACCAACACCAGACACAAGCCCGCAAAGCCCACCGCCAGCATTGGCAACTCAAACTGGCGCCAGCGTGCCAGACTGATCTGGCTGGCGCCGTACAAGGCAACCACACCCAGAATCAGATACACACCATGACGAATTGCAAAATACGCCGCATTACCGGTCAGTTTTTCGCCAATACCGGTAGACGCCGAAGCCACCATGACCCAGCCCAGCACCATCAGCAGCAACCAGGGAACAAAATGTTGATCACGGGCTTGCCAGCGCAGACTGTCAATCATCCATCAGGCTCCCGACCAAGGCGCCAAAATGCCGGCCCCGTTCCACGTAATTGGCAAACTGATCCAGGCTGGCACAGGCGGGCGACAACAGTACCCGGTCGCCCGGCTGCGCCTTTGCAACAGCCAGCGCAAACGCCTCAGCCAGATATTGACAGCTATACGTCGGACAACTGTCGGACAGCGTCGCCGCCAATGCTTCACCATCCTGACCAAAACAACACACACCGGCGACCCCCGTGGCACACGCCGGAGCCAGCGGCTGAAAGTCCTGTTGCTTGCCATCCCCCCCTGCCAGCAACCACAACGCACCAGCCTGACCGGTCAGGCCCTGGATCGCGGCCAGTGTAGAACCAACATTGGTGCCCTTGGAGTCATTGATAAACACCACCCCGTTATGCTCGCCAACCCACTCACAGCGATGCGCCAAGCCGGTAAAACGACTCAGCGTCATACGGGCCTGGGCCGGACTGACACCAACGGTTTCGACCAACGCCAACGCTGCCATCACATTCGCCAGATTGTGACGGCCATGTATTTTCAATTCCGAACTGTGTACCAGCTGCATACCGGCACGCACAATCCAATCGCCAGCAACACCATCACAGTCGCCCGCTTGCAGGCCAAAATCATCCTCTGTCGGGGCCTTGATGGTGAAACCGGCGGCTTCAATAATCTCGCCACACGGATTACTGGCCGCATCATCACGATTCACAACGGCTAACTCACAACCAGTAAAAATACGTTGCTTGGCCAGTTGGTAAGCCGCCATCCCCTGATAACGATCCATATGGTCTTCGCTCAGGTTCAGAATGGTCGCCACTCGTGCCTTCAGGCTCGATGTCGTTTCCAGCTGGAAACTCGATAGTTCCAGCACATACACATCCGGTTGCGGCCCAGCCAATAAATCCAGTACCGGCACCCCAATGTTGCCGCCCATTTCCGCGGCAACCCCGGCATCCCGCAAGATATCCCGGACCAGGGTAGTGACCGTACTCTTGCCGTTGGAACCAGTGATCGCAATCACCGGCACCCGGTTCTGGCGAGCAAACAGCTCAACATCCCCAATCACGTCCACTCCCGCAGCCAAGGCCTGCTGTAATGCAGGGTCAGACAAAGCCATCCCCGGGCTGACAATAATCTGCTGATAAGCAGACAGGCGCTGACCATCCAGCGCCCCCAGATACAGATTCGCGGCTGGGAAAAGAGTGCTCAGACTGCTCGCTGCCGGGCAATCGGTACGGCTGTCACACAGATCAAACGACCAGCCCATTCGCTGGCAATAGCGCGCCGTCGCCTGGCCTGAGATTCCCAGTCCGACGATCAAGCGTTTGATATCTGCTTCTGCCAGCGTCATAGATACAACCTGTTATCGAATTTTCAAGGTAGCCAGTCCGGCTAGCACCAAAATAATAGTGACAATCCAGAAGCGGACAATCACCCGCGGTTCTGGCCACCCCTTTAACTCAAAGTGATGATGCAGGGGTGCCATACGGAAGATGCGTTTCCCTGTCATTTTGAATGATCCCACTTGCAGGATAACCGACAGGGTTTCGGCAACAAAAATACCGCCCATGATAAACAGCACCACTTCCATGCGAATGATCACCGCCACAATACCCAACGCAGCTCCCAGCGCCAGCGAGCCCACGTCTCCCATAAATACCTGGGCTGGATAGGTGTTAAACCAGAGGAACCCAATCCCTGCCCCTACCATGGCACCACAGAAAACCACCAGTTCCCCGGCGCCGGCAATGTAGGGGATATGCAGATAATTGGCGTAGTTCACATGACCCGCCAAGTAAGCACATACGCCCAATGCCGCGCTGACCATCACCGTTGGCATAATCGCCAGACCATCCAGACCATCGGTCAGATTGACAGCATTACTGGAGCCAACAATGACGAAGTAACTCAGCAGCACAAACATCAGTCCCAGTTGCGGCATGATGTCCTTGAAAAACGGCATCACAAACAAGGTTTCCTGCGGGCTCTGGGCGCTGTAGTACAGATACGCCGCAGCCATCACACCAAACACCGATTGCCAGAAATATTTCCAGCGCCCCGGCAAGCCTCGTGAATTTTTCTCCACCACCTTACGGTAGTCATCAACCCAGCCAATGGCACCAAACATCAGCGTCAACACCAGCACCACCCAGACAAACCGGTTTTCCAGATTCCCCCACAACAGGGTGCTGACCGCGATCGATAGCAGAATCAGCACGCCTCCCATCGTCGGCGTGCCAGCCTTGCTCAAATGCGATTTTGGCCCGACTTCACGAATCGCCTGACCAATCTGATATTGGTGCAGTTTGCGAATCACAACCGGCCCCAGCACCATCGACACCACCAGTGCCGTAATGACGGAGAAGATACTTCTTAACGATAAATAACCCACGACACCAAAACCCGAGTGCCACTGCGTCAGCCATTCCCCCAGCCACAACAACATAAACCTTATTCCTCTGAATGCAGTTGCAGCGCCCGGACCACAGAGTCCATACCAGCGCTGCGCGAACCCTTGACCAGAACAGTCGTCTGGTCGGGCATTTTTTGTTTTATCAGCGCCACCACCCCATCCCGATCAGGTAACCAATATCCCTGATCACCAAATGCGGCCACAGTGAAGCGGCTCAATGGCCCGGTTGCAACCAGTGCCGAGACTCCCTGTTGGCGTGCATAACGACCAATATCGCTGTGCGCCTGTTCCGCTTCTTCACCCAGCTCTGCCATATCACCCAGCACCAACCAGGCACCGGAGGCGAGGCTTATTACATCAATCGCTGCGCGAATGGAAGCCGGGTTAGCGTTATAACTGTCATCAATAATTTGCCATTGATTCTGCCCGGCCACGGCCTTCATTCGACCAGCCACAGGCACGGCAGCCTGCAATCCGGCGGCAATCATAGCCGGAGTCATGCCCAATCCCCGGGCTGCCGCAAAAACAGCCAGCGCATTGCTTACATTGTGCTGCCCCGGGAAAGCCAGACACACATGTTGCGACCAACCCTCATGACGGCTATGCACAACAAAATCACTGCCATCCACACGGCACGCCACCTCGCTGGCAAACAAATCAGCGCTGGCCGATAAACCAAACGAGACAACCTGTTTATTGCCCGCCCGTGTTTGCCACGGTGCAAATGCCGGATCATCGGCGTTCAACACCACGATGCCGTTAGCATCGACGCTATCAATCAACTCGCCTTTGGTTTGCACCACCCCGGCCAGAGAGCCAAACCCTTCCAGATGAGCAGCACCCGCGTTAGTGATGATGCCGATGGTTGGTTTGACCAGACAGGCCGTGTAATCAATCTCCCCTGGGCCACTGGCACCCAGCTCCACCACCGCCGCTTCATGCTCCGGTTGCAAAGCCAGCAGGGTTTTGGGTACCCCAATGTGGTTATTCAGATTCCCCGGTGTCATCCAGGTAATAAATTGTTGCTCAAGCACCTTCGCCATCAGCTGCTTGGTCGTGGTTTTACCTGCACTGCCGGTAATCGCCACAATCGGGCCATAAAAGGCGCCCCGTTGCCAGCCTGCAATCTGACCATACGCCACCAGCCCGTCAGCACAGATCAGACACGGGCCATCCAGGGCCTCCGGCGGTACTTCATCCAGCAAGACGGCCACCGCGCCAGCGGCCAACGCCTGGGATGCAAACCGATTACCATCAAAATGCTCGCCCCGCAGCGCGACATACAAGTCGCCCGACTGGATCTGACGTGTATCCGTACAGACACCAGTACAACGCACATCCACGGCTGGTGCTGCCAGGTCCAATAAAGCCGCCACCTGACTGAGGTTAAAATCAAACCGCATGCTGCCCTCCCCTGGGAGACGGGCTACGCGGCACATACCCCAATGCCGCCAGTACATCGGCGTCGCAAAAAGGATGTTTGACACCAGCAATTTCCTGCCAGGTTTCGTGACCTTTCCCTGCGATCACCACCAGTCCCTGTTCCGGCGCATCAGCCAGGGCCTGGGTAATGGCCTGCGTGCGGTCATGCTCCAGGTGCAAACCGGCTTCACTGGCGCCGGGAGCTGCCAGTGCATCAGCAAAAATACGCTGCGGATCTTCAAAACGCGGGTTGTCATCGGTCAGCCAGATGGCATCGGCAAACTGCATGGCGACCGCCATCATTTTGGGCCGTTTGCTCCGGTCTCGATCACCACCACAGCCAAATACCAGCGTCAGCGGTTGCTGCCAGGGCTGCAAGGAGGACAGCACGCTGTTCAATGCATCCGGCGTATGGGCAAAATCAATAATAACCGTCGGGCCAGTACCACTGACCGGCTCGTACACATCCATACGGCCAGCCACAGGCTGCAGTCCGGCGGCCGCCTCTGTCAGCGCATCCAGATCGTCACCGGCCGCCGCCAACATGGTGATGGCAGCCACTGCATTGGCGAGGTTAAACACCCCCAATAACGGCAACTCCAGCTGGCGGCATCCCCAAGGGGTGGTTAGCTCAGCACACATCCCGTTGCGGTTCAGGGTCAGCAGACGATAACTGACAGACTGAATCGCTGCAGAGCCAGCGTCGCTTGGTGCTGTACTCGCCTGATCCGTCATCTCGCCATAACTGAAACGCTGCCCCGGAATCTCCGGGTCCGCCAGCAAGCGTTGTCCATACGGGCAATCCCGATTAATCACAACAAACCGGGCGTTGTAATCCAGTAACAAGCGGCGCTTGGACTGGAAGTAACTCTCCATATCACCGTGATAATCCAGGTGATCCTGGGTCAGATTGGTCAGTAGTGCGCCCTGGAAATGCATGCCGGCCACACGGCCCTGGTCGAGACCATGGGACGACACTTCCATTGCCGCACGGCCAGCGCCTTGGTCCGCGGTCTGGGCCAGGGTCCGTAAGACCACCGACAAATCCGGCGTGGTATTACGAGTCGGAGCCAAGGCCGGCCAGATACCATTCCCCAGGGTGCCCAGCACCCCGCAAGGCTTGCCCAGCGCCCGGGAAAGCTGGGCCATATACGCCACGCATGAGCTTTTGCCGTTGGTGCCGGTGACCGCCAGAACCGGTAACTGGCCCGCATCCGGATACCGCCGATACAACCAGCTTGCCAGTTGCGCAGACACTTCTGGTGTCGAAAAAACCGGCACCGCGGTCTGGCCAAACTCACAGCGAAAACCGACGTCCGCCTCTTGTAGAACCGCAACCGCACCCTGCTGAATCGCAGCATTGATATAATCAGCCCCGTGGCTCACCGCTCCGGAGCGGGCAACAAACAAGTCACCGGCCTGAACATCTCGGCTATCGGTAACCATATCGGCAAATTCACGATCCCATTCCGGTGGAATAAACAGATCGTCCTGCAACAATTGGGAAAGCTTCATCTCGGGTCTCCGGCAACAATCAGGGCGGCGGCACTCGAATCGTCCGGTGCAATCTGGCGCAAACGTAACGCTTGTTCCATGATGCGAGAAAAAACCGGAGCAGCCACTTCGCCGCCGTAATATTCACGCCCCTGGGGTTCATCAATCGCAACAACCAGCACCAGGTCAGGGTCGGTCAGCGGTGCAATACCGGCAAACACGGCGTTATAGGTCGAATCCTCGTAACCACTATCACCAACCTTGTGGGCTGTGCCTGTTTTGCCGCCGACCCGATAGCCAGCAACACGAGCACGTCGACCGGTGCCAATATCGGAAGTCACGGTTTCGAGAATATCCAGTACCTTGCGAGCGGTATCCTCCGACATCACCTGCTTGCAACCAGGCCGCGCTTCATTGTCCAGTAGCAAGGTCGCGTTAAAACGACAGCCATGCTGGGTAAAACTGGTATAGGATTGCGCCAGCTGTAACGGCGAAACCGCCATGCCGTAACCGTACGACACCGTGGCCAGACGCAAGTCGTCCATCTGTTCGGGATAAGGCAAGATGCCCACACTTTCACCCGGAAAGCCCAAACCACTGGCCTGACCCAGACCGGCCGCTCGCATGATATTGAACAGCACGTCAGCCCCAAGATCGGCTGAAATCAGGCTCACGCCAACGTTACTGGACTTGGTAATCACACCGGTGACATCCAGTACGCCATAGTTACGATGATCCCGAATGGTCTTGTTTTTGATACGTAAATAACCCGGACTGGTATCAATCGGGGTATCCGGAGCATAGCGGCCGGAATCCAGCGCCGCCGCGACCGTAAACGGCTTCATGGTTGAACCTGGCTCCAGCACATCCGCCAGTGCCCGGTTACGCATAAACTCCGGTTTTAGCCCGGCCCGGTTATTGGGGTTGTACGATGGCTGATTCACCAGCGCCAGTACCTCGCCATTATGAGCATCCAGTAACACCGCACTGCCCGACGTCGCCTGGTGCTGACGCACCGCAGCCATCAGTTCACGATAGGCCAGATATTGCAGCCGCAGGTCGATGGTCAAGCGCAGGTCATGGCCCGGCTGTGCCACGGACTCCACCACGAGTTGTTTTACCACCCGACCGTATCGGTCACGAATCACGGTACGCCGCCCGCCAGTACCGGTCAGGTAATCGTTATAAGCCAGCTCCATTCCTTCCTGGCCGTTACCATCGATATCAACAATCCCCACCAGATGCGATGTCACCTCTGCGGCGGGATAATAACGCCGGAACCGACTGTCAAATTGCAGCCCGTCCAGCCCCAAAGCGGCAACCCGATCGGCCTGGGCCGGTTGTACCTGACGGTCAACGTAATAAAAGCCACGCCCACGCTGGCGGGCTTCGGTAATTTCCTTTGCCAGTGTCGCGGCGGGCATATCCAGCACGTCAGCCAGTGCACCGGCCTGTTTTACATCAAAAACCTGTGGATTCAGGCTGATATCCACCACCGCAGTACTGACCGCCAATGGCTTGCCAAAACGGTCGGTAATCATGCCGCGCCGGGCAGGTTGCAGTTGGGCACGGACAATCCGTTTTTCGCCTTCTTCAAACAGAAACGGCTGATCTACCGTATGTAACGAGATCAGCCGCACCAGAATCATCACCAGCAGCGCAGCCATCACCAGCAGCACTAATACAAAGCGCCAGCGGATAATGCCCGGAGCAGTATGATCATTCGCCAAGCCTGTCATTGAGGTAGAATCCTGACCTGTTGCGGTTCAATCATATTGAGTTCACGTCGTGCGCGCTGATCGATACGGGCATAACTGGTCAATGCCGCCAGCTCCAGAACCAACCGGGTCTGTTCCTGCTGCAAGGCGTCGCTGCGACTATCCAGAGTCTGCCATTGCTGTACCAGCTGGCGATGACCATGGCTGACGCCGATCTGTACCAGCGCAGAAACCACAACCACCAACCAGACCAGGATCACTGCCAGGTTCATGACAACCGTTCGGCAATGCGTAATACCGCACTGCGGGCACGGGCATTACTGCGCACTTCGTCATCATCGGGCATGATGGCTTTCCCAATACGTTTCATGGTTTTACCCAGGTCTGCTTCCAGTATCGGGAAGCCGGGAGGTACATCGCGTCCTTTTTCCTGTGCCCGGATAAAGCGTTTCACCATGCGGTCTTCCAGCGAATGAAAGCTGATTACCGCCAGGCGGCCACCGGGTAACAAGAAGTCGACGCTTTCGTCCAGTACCCGCTCCAGATCTCCCAGTTCATTATTCACGGCAATACGGATCGCCTGAAAGGCACGGGTGGCTGGATGCTTGTGACGTTCCCAGGCCGGGTTGGCTTCCTTGATCAGTTCCGCCAGTTGCAGGGTACGGGTAATTGGTGCCGTCGCCCGGGCAGCCAGAATGGCGCGTGCCATACGCCGGGCAAAACGCTCTTCACCGTATTCTCTCAAGACCCGGATAATTTCATTTTCGTCCGTGGTGGCCACCCATTCCGCGGCAGACATGCCCGCATCCGGATTCATACGCATATCCAGCGGGCCATCACGCATAAAGCTGAAGCCACGTTCCGGATCATCCAGCTGGGGGGAAGAAACACCCAAATCCAGCAGAATGCCGTTGATACGCTCGATTCCCCGAGCCGCCATCTCCTGTTTCATATCCGCAAACGAGGCTTGTACGATATTGAAACGCTCGTCTTCCTGATGCAGCTGCTCACCGGTTTCGATGGCCCGCGGGTCTTTATCAAACCCGAACAGTCGGCCATCGGCTGCCAGTTTCGATAACAACAGCCGGCTGTGCCCACCACGACCAAAGGTACCATCGATATAAACCCCGGACGGATCGTTCAAACAACCGTCAACGGTTGGTTCCAGCAACACGGTAGCGTGGGCCAGCTCTTGCAAATTCATATAGACAGACTCTTGAGTTCGTCGGGAAGGGTGTCCAGCGACATGGGTTGTTCCAGATAATCGTTCAGCTGAGTCTCCCAACGGGCCTTGTCCCAGAGTTCCAGCTTGTTGCCTTGCCCCATCAATACACATTCCTTGATCAGCCCGGCGTATTGACGACAGGCTGGGCTGATCAGGATCCGACCGCTGCCGTCGGCGCTGCATTCTGTCGCGTGGCCTTGCAGCAAGCGTTTCAGCTTTTTGGTCGCGGGGTTTAACGTGGGCAGTTGATCCAGCTTGGCTTCAATCTTGACCCATTCCGCGAGCGGGTAAACCAGCAGACAGGAATCCTGACTGTCCACCGTTACCACCAAAACAGACACTTCCTGCTCCTCCAGGGCTTCCCGTACTTTTGCCGGGATTGCCAGACGACCTTTGGCATCCAGATTTATATGGTGCATGCCGCGAAACATAAAAAATCAGATCATCACGGTGCAGGTTTCAGGCGTTTTGGTCATTACAGACCCTCGTGTATGTCTTGGTCAAAGCTCAATTCAGGGCAGTGGATATTAGCCTTTATTCCATCCGGTTACTCCCCACTATCTCCCACTTTTGTCTCAAATACGCCACAATTCGACACTTTGTGACACTATAGGAATAGGCTACTCTCATTGCAAGCTGATGAATCCACCTGAAATTTGAAATTTCTTTTAAAGAACAATCAGTTAGCAAGCTTTCTGGCGATGCAAAAAAACTCACAAACAAAATATTCCAGCGGCCTTGAAGCCTGGCGTCATGACTCAAGGCGATTCCTCACGTTCTGTTACATTCAGATACAATCCAGCACGCTTGCCAGCAGGAATAATCCCGGCCAAGCAGAACCAGAAGCGCAATCATCCGGCACTCCTGTCACCCGTTGATATCCACTCTCGAAGTCACAAACCAGTCATTGCTCCAAAGCATGACTTTTGTTCACGCAAGCACGGGGGATCACTGTTCGCCGGACTCCCGGGGCCCATCAGCGGGGAAATAACCGGCAGGATTGACGCCATATCACGAGTACACGCATTACGGGCTGTCCACGGTTGTGAATCCTGGACTCCCGCTTTATCTTTCTGGCCAGCTGCGTATTGTTGAACGTGGTGGCTGGTCTCGTGGTCAATGTACCGAGCAGTAACAATACCCAGGCAACACAGCGTAAAATCCGGCGCAAGCGCCAAGCGCTACGACACAAACTCAATCACCGGAAACCGGACCTCTGAGCCGGCTCCATTATCAAGGAACGTCCATGCCATACCTGGCTCGAGTGCTATTAAAGGGATCTGTCGTCGTATTACCACTGGTGATCACTGCCTGGTTGCTGTGGTCAACGCTGCTATGGCTCGACAATATCGGTCTTGAACTGTTATCCCTGACCGGCCTGGTATTGAGCGATGCCAACTCAGATATTCCCGGCTTTGGCCTGATCGTGATGCTGGTCAGCCTGTTTGTGGTGGGTTTACTGATCCAGTTCAACCCGATCAGCTGGTTACACTCATACCTCGAAGACACCCTGTTACGCTTCCCTGTCGTCAAGACCCTGTACGGTGCAGTAAAGGACTTTGCCGGTATGTTTGACGGCCAGAAAAAACAGTCACAGCCGGTCGTACTGGTTGATATGCCCGGGCCAGGTATTGCCGTCGGTTTTATCACCAACCAAAAGGTACCCCCGGTGGTACAACAAACACGCCCTGACCAGCCCCTCGTCGCGGTTTATCTGCCAATGAGTTATATGGTTGGTGGCTACACCCTGTTTCTGCCCAAGTCAGAGTTGACCCAGGTTGACTGGTCCTTTGAAGATGCCATGCGCTTTGCGATCACTGCCGGAGTATCCCAAAGCCAGTCACACCCCAAACAACCAGTGAACGACAAAACTTCACCGGAGCTGTGATACAGCGCAAATCAGGGGCTGACGTACTTGAGGTATCCTCGAACACCTTTGTATTTTATTACTGGCGGTTTTTTATCTTGACGGGCACACCTGTATTCATGACATTCTGTACTCCGCTCACCCGGCACTCTCCCACCCAGGACGGAAGGTTATGATCAGTGCAGAGCAATTACAGCGGTTTATCCCTTTTGGTGATCTCTCCGAACATGCATTGGAAGAGTTGCTGCCCCATTTCGAGCTGATCCGGCTGACGTCACGCAGCTTGTTGTTCAAACGCGGTCAGCAAGCCGACTACTGTCATTATTTGCTACAGGGCTCCATCGACCTGATCGACGATCATTTTGATGTCACCCGCCAGCACAGCGAGGATGAAGGTAACGTCCTCGCAATCGACGCCGACCATTCCATTCATAAATACTCAGCAGTCGTTGTTGACGATTGCCTGATTGCCCGCTTGCCCAGACGCTCCCTGCAATTAATCAACACCTGGATTGACGTCGCGCTGGCTGCAGCATCCGATGAAGAAACCGACTGGCTCGAGGCCTTGCTGACGTCCGACCTGTTCAGCCGTATTCCACCCGGCAATATCCAGACATTATTAGCCCGTTTCGACGAACGTCCGGTAACACTGGGGGATGTACTTATCCAGGAAGGAGATGAAGGCCATGAATGTTACGTTATCAAACACGGCAAGGCCGTTGTCACCAGAAGCAATGGCAAGCAAGAAGAAACACTGGCGGCACTCGGCCCGGGTACACTTTTCGGCGAAGATGCACTGATCAGTAACCTGCCGCGCAGTGCCACCATTACCATGAGCAGCAATGGCACGGTGATGGTTCTCAGTAAAACTGACTTTGATACCTTACTGAAAATACCGGTGCTGGAATATGTCGACAACGAACAACTTAATGAACTGATCGAAGACAGTGATACCGGCATTATCCAGCTTGATGTGCGCCCCACGCAGGAGCTGATAAAAGAAACCACTTCCCGCGCTCGCAACGTCCCCCTGACCCACCTGCGTAGCCATTTGGACACATTGAATCGCGATTTTATCTACGTGGTACAGGGAGACAACCGGGCCGAAGCCGCCGCCTATATTCTCAGCGAAGCCGGATTTGAGGTAAAAGTTCTCAGATAACAGGCCGCTGTAATTACCCACTCCGTCCAGAAAACAGCCTGATATCACTAGGCGTATAGGGCTTCTGCCCATATAGTTACCGCTTCAGCTACCAACCAGGAAAAGCATGAATGTGGATCAGCACCAGTTGTGAATTTTCCTTTGAAATTTCCGTGCCCACACCGTTTATTCTGATGCTGCGCCCTCGTCGAGGCTCTCAGCAATGGGTCGCACGGGAAGAATACGAAGTGCTTCCCAGCGTGCCGGTTACCGAATTCAAAGACTCCTATGGCAACGACTGCCAGCGACTGATCGCGCCTCCCGGCCCGTTTTCCCTGTATTGCTCAGCAGAAGTCATGACCCTTGAGCATGTCGAGGAAGCACCGGGCAGCTTTTTTGTGGAAATCCAGTATCTGCCAGCGGATGTCCTCAACTATCTGTTGCCCAGCCGCTATTGTGAATCCGACCGTTTTCACCAACTGGCTACCGAAATCACCCAAGGCTGTCTGCCGGGTTATGATCAGGTGGCGGCGATTGAAGACTGGGTGCGCCGTACCATTCGTTATGAACCAGGCACCAGCCCGTTACCGGTATCGGCTATCGAAATCAACCTGCGCCAGTCCGGTGTCTGCCGGGATTTATCCCACCTCTGTATCGCTTTATGCCGGGCACTGAGTATTCCTGCCCGTCAGGTTGTCGGTTACTTGTACGAGCTGCAGCCGATGGATTTGCACGCCTGGTTCGAAGCCTATGTCGGCGGCCGCTGGTACACCTTTGATGCCACTCAATATGGCCGCAAGGGAGCCTACGTGGCTACCGGTTACGGACGTGACGCGACCGACGTGGCCATTTACAACCAGTATGGGCCACCGGTGTTTCCGATTGAGCAGATTATTTCTGTTGAAGAGATCAAGCGCTGAAGCTGCCGCTACGGCATAGAGGAAAACAGGGGCAAGCCATCAGGCATGCCCCGGTTTGTTATGCTTGTCAGCCCGTACACGGCTGGTGCCCTGCCGAACGTGGAGTATCAACCCTGGCCTTATCGACAAGGTCGATAATAATCAGCAAAAATTATTCTGGATACAGGCCTTGACGGCGATAAACTCCTGTTGGATGGCAGACAGCAAGCGACTGGCTTCTTCCCAGTCAACCTCTTCGGTTTTTCTGTCGCGCAGCATATCTTCCAGCTTTTTATTGCAATCCGACAGAGGAATGGCACACACATTGCCGCTGGCTCCCTTGAAGCTGTGGGCCTGGCCTCCCAACCCGGTCACATCCTGTTGCGCCAACGCTTCATTCATTTTAGGTAAGCGGCTCTCGCAATCATCCAGAAACAAAGTGATCAGCTCATCAAACTCCTCTTCCATCACTTCGCGCAACATGTCCAGCGACTCATCATCAAAATGATCCTGTAGTGTCATGAACTACTCCTCCTCCTGGTGAGGCCAATGAATAATCGCTTCCACTTCATTCCCCTTCCCATAATAAGTAATCGATTTGCATATCTGACTCACCAGAGAGATACCTCTACCGGAATACTGATGCTTGGTAACTTCCAGCAAATCAGAGTCCTCTTCTCGTTGTAGTGACTGATAATCAAACCCATCGCCACTATCAACAAAGCGGACCCGTAGCTGCCCGGTCACGCCATCGCCCTGATGTTCCATATCAATCCGAATCCACTCATCTTCCAGCTGTTCCAGATGTTCCTGGCGCTGCTGGTAATATTTCATAAAACCTTCGGGCGAACGTTTCATGGTGGAATCCAGCTTCAACACCCCATGCTCCAACGCATTGGCAAACAGCTCACCCATAACGGTATACAGCTGGCCACTCATCATACGCAGGCCCGGTACTTCCATCATCAGATGCATCACCAAAGGCAAGGGGTTGAAATTACGCAGACTGACCGGGCCCAGTTCGTAACTGAAAGACCAGTCCATTGGCCCAACATCCGACGTCGTCGCAACCGCTTTAGGGTCGACTTCAACATCGTCCGGCAACACCATCTGAATCTCCAGCAAGGTGATATCATCATCACGTTCGCTGTTGTTCTGGAACTCGGCCAATGTTGACTTGATCGTTGGAAAAATCATCTCGGCTGCCGCGGCAGAGTTGATCGCATCCTCAAGCCGTTGCTGCCCGAACATATCGCCAGCCGGATTACGCGCTTCAAGAATGCCATCAGACCACAGCAACAAACGATCGCCCGGTTCCATGGTGTACTCTTGCAAGGAATCAACAAAGCGGCTGTCACCGAACACCCCCAAAGGCAAGTGCTGGGAGCGCAAGGTATGCAGTGACGCATCAGCGACCCGATACAGATAACAATCCGGAATGCCGCCCATCCAGATACTGGTGGATTTGCGTTCAAAATTCATTTCGACCATCACTGCGCAGCAGAAAAAACCTACCGGCAAAATCGAATTCATCTTACGATTCACTTCACGAATAATATCGCGAATGCCAAAACCCTTGGCGGTCATACCATAAAAGATTTCCGCCAACGGCAAGGCACCAATGGCTGCCGGTAGGCCATGACCGGTAAAATCACCCAGCAGCAGATTCATACTGCCGTTAGGCTGACGTGCAGCCAGCAGGACATCACCATTAAAGACCGCCAGCGGCGAGATCAGGTAACGGATATTCGGGGCGGACAGGCAGCCAAGGTGGGCCACATTGTCAAATACCGCCTTGGCTGCTTCCTGTTCCTGGATCAGATGTTCGTTATGGCAAACAATGGTATCGCGCTGTTGCTGCAAGGTCTGATGCATTTCCCGCATGCGGTAGAAAGAGCGTACCTTGGCCTGCAAGACCACCGGATTGTAAGGCTTGTTCAGAAAATCATCGCCACCACTTTCCAGACAGTCCGCCAGACCATAGGCATCGGTCATGGAGGTCAGAAAGATCACCGGCACCATATCTTCGCCAGCCAGCTGCTTGATCTGGCGCGCAGCCTCCTTGCCATCCATCACCGGCATCATCACATCCAGCAGCACGATATCCGGCGATTCTTGCTTGAACAGTGCCACAGCATCTGCACCATTTTCGGCATCCAGTACTTCATGCCCCTGCTTCTGGAGGATACGCCCCAGAATCTTGCGGTCGACCAGGTTGTCGTCGGCAATTAAGATCCGGATTGGCAGCATGTCAGTCGCCTCAGCGAATAGTAAAAAGTTGCTCGAAGTTGGAGATTGTCAAAATCTTTTTCACATCCTGATTACAATTCACAATGCTGATATCTGCTGCATCACCGCCCGCATGATCACGCAGCAGCAGCAACATGCCCAACGCCGAACTGTCGAGGTAAGAGGTTCCTGCCAGGTCCAGTACATAACGCAGTGCCGCTGGCTGGTGCGCATCATAAGCATCCCGAAATGCTTGGTGCACACTGAAATCAAAACGGCCAAATACCTTGATCGTTAATTCTTTACCATCGGCGGACACCAGGGTTTCTACAGTCATTGATCTATTACCTCATATACTCGAGAGCTGCCGCTCCCAAACAGTTTTTTACACCCGATCCTGCTCAAACCGATCAGGCTACAATTATTCTTAATAAACGTTTAGCACACGCTGTTAAATTTGCACAGCTCAGCGCGGTTTTTCCTATATAACAGCCATTATATGCGTTTACATCAAGTAATACCCCTGCCGTTATGCCATCAGCAGCGGCTATCGACGCAAAATGAAGTGTCTGCCAATCGCCACCAGCAACTGAAATATGCCGCACAGAGACATCATAACAGCCGGTCGGCGCCGATGACTCGCTTCAGCCGCAGTGATGACGTACAGGGGAAAGAAAAGAAAGAGAAGCAGATGGACGGGACGCAGGCCGCCACGATCACCAGAGACACACATGATGACTCCTATCGCACCGGCCCGGTGGGTATTGACGTTAGATTGGCAAGCAATCAGCGCTGGCTGTGATCAATATCCATACCCCGGAAAATACTGCAGCGCTCAAACGCTTCCAGCGTTGGCGCCACCGATTTATACAAACAATACTTGGAAACCAGCCGCGACAGCCCTTTGATATCCCGCCCGGTCGCAGCCGGAAATACATCCGTCAGAGTAGCCAGCAATGCCGGGCTGATATCCAGACCAAACTGGCGCGTCATAACGTCCCAGATTTTTTGTCGGTCGTCCCGTTCTGGTGGATGGTACTTGATCAGGGCAATACAGCGCGAGACGATGGCTTCATCGATATCTTCCACCCGATTGGTGGTCAGGAACAGCAAGCCATTAAAATATTCCAGCACCCGCAAAAAGACCCCCACCACCGCATTGGCGGCAATATTGTCATCCCGGCGTTTGATATAGACATCCGCTTCGTCGATCAGCATCACCGCGCCCCAGCGCTGCGCCCGGGTCAGAGTGTCCTTCAGTGCCAGCTCCATTTCCTTTACATTCAGGCCCAGCTGGCCAGAATGTACCCGATATAACGGCCGTTTGATAATCTCCGAATATACCTCTGCCGTCAGGGTTTTACCCACCCCGGGCGGCCCGGCACACAGCACCGTGGTACCGCCGGACTTGCCCTCCACGATATCGTCCATCAACACATCCATTTCTGCGGTCAGAATATCAATCAGATCGGTTTGTTCAGGGGGCAGAATCAGCTTGTCTTTCAACTCGGGTTGATACACATAAGGCGACATATCGTCCACATGCACCCAGACATGATGATGCAACTCCAGGTGAAACATCAGCATATAGCCGTGAACCGGCAGCTGGGTGAAGACATCCTCTGGCACATTGGCCATCAAGGCTTCGACCCGCTGCTCGACCTTCTCGTTGTAGTTCATGCTGCGTCCGGCCTTGCGCAAATACTTGCCCAGAATCTGGCCAGGTGCATCCAGCGTCAGCTCTCGTTCTTTCAGGACTTCTTCATCATTAACCAGCCGGGCAGTTCCTCCCCCCGACGACAGCACCACCCGGTTTTTGCGTGACCAGTCGGTGGTACGGTGGCTGGCACCGGGATCTTCCGCAAAAATGCCGGTACCAGCCCCTGAAAACTGCATGCCGTAATCAGAACGCCAGTCAAAATAGCGGTTCGACGACGCCTCGTAGGCCGCCATCAGGGCCGGGGTTTCTTTCAGAAAACCCTTGCTGGCGAAGATTTCGGCCAGCGTATGGCCTTCAATATCACGTTCACGAATCACCAGATTTTCCGTTGCGATGCGGGCCATGGCATTGGCTTTTAATTCCAGCAGAATCCGGCCCGTTTCTTCCTCCCCTGGGGGAGTAAAGTCGATACGCGTGACCAGATAAGCAATGGGTTTCCCCGATGTCATCACCCGGAACAGCCAGCCACGAATGGCATCCTGTAATAAATACTCGGTGATCGCCGCCACCAATAATTCCAGATTACCCGCCTCAAAACGTTCCCCGGCTGTTCCCATGGCCTGCTTCAGAGTGGCGAGCTGCGCAGCCTGACCCGCCATCGATGGCCCGGCTTCCAGATACAGGGTTTCCAGAAAGCCCAGTTGCTCGACAGTCAGCTGGACAAATGGCACCTCGGCCCGATGGCCAAATCGCAGCTGGTCAGCCAGATACGACAAGGTCGGAAAACGCTCAACCAGAGCTTCTACATAAATACGATGAATGTTCAGTTTCATAATCAACACTTGAAAAACGTCAGTTACAGGCCTTGTTGCAAGCGCCAGACCAGTCACTAACTTGTTGATTTTGTGTGGAATAGCAGCCTCATCTGTCGCAAATCATACAGCCTGAATGTACCAATCAGTGGCACTGAAGCGAAAGCGACAGCCCGAAAGATTGTCTTGTTAATGGCGGTCTTGTTAATAGCGCTGAAACCTGCCTGCAAAACAGACACCCCAAACAAACACCCCAGACAGACGTTCAAAATCAAAGAATCCGTTGACCGATAAATATATATGGAATTTCGTATATATGGTTGTTAGCATGCGCGTATTCACACAGGACACAGCACATCATGAAAGTGTTATTTATCTGCACCGGCAACTCTGCCCGCTCGCAACTGGCGGAAGTGGTACTGCGCAATATGGCCGGCGACCACTTTGAAGTCTTCAGTGCCGGAACGCAGCCGGAAGGCATCGATAGCAGAACACTCCAGACACTGGATAAAGCCGGCTTGCCAACCGTGGGCCTGCGCTCCAAGAACCTGACCGAATTTGCCGCGCAGTCATTTGATTATGTAATTACGCTCTGCGACAAGGCACATCAGGAATGCCGCCAATGGCCAACCGCCGGAGTGACGATGGCCTGGGACTTTCCCGACCCCAAAGCCAGCGATGACCCTCTGGCGTTCACCCGGACCTTGCAGGAAATCAGCGAGCGCATCCGTCTGTTTGTGCTGGTCAACAGCAAGGTCAGCAAACCAGATCCGTCGTTTACGCCGGTCGAATTTTTCAAAGCCATGGCCGATGACACTCGCCTGCAATCCTTGCTGCTGATCGCCGACCGGGGAGAATTATGCGTTTGTGAGCTGATGACCGCCCTGAACGAATCACAACCCAAAATCTCACGCCATCTGGCGCAACTGCGCAAAAACAACATTTTGAAAGACCGCCGCCAAGGGCAATGGGTGTACTACCAACTGCACCCCCTGATGCCCTCCTGGGCCAGGGATGTTTTGCACATCACCTTCGCCAACAACACCGACTACCTGGCAGAGGCGCTGCAACGCCTGTCTGCCGATGCCACCACGACCGGAGACGCTTGACATGAAAATCCTGTATATCTGCACCCACAACCGCTGCCGCAGCATTCTTTCGGAAGCCGTCACCAACCATAAGTCTGACGGCTCGCTGGTGGCCAGAAGTGCCGGGAGCCAACCGTCCGGAGAAGTACACCCACTGTCACTGAAATATCTCGCCGAAGCCGGTATGGATACCACCGGCCTGCAAAGCCAGTCCTGGGATGATCTCGAAGATTTTGCGCCAGACCTGGTAGTAACCGTATGTGATTCTGCCGCCGGAGAAGCATGCCCGGTCTGGTTCGGACAATCCCTCAAGGTGCACTGGGGATTGGAAGATCCGTCCAAATTACAAGGCAGCGATGATGAGATTGCAGCGGCGTTTCGCCATACCATCCAGCAAATCGAAACACGCGTCGACGCCCTGCAGGACATCGCCCGGCTGGATAAAAGCCTGTGGCCAGCCGCACTGGCACAACAGGGGGCCAAATAATGGATCTGCACGATATGTCACTGCCCAACCTCGACGAAAATCACTTCCAAATCCCGAAACCAGCGTCATTCAGCCTTGCGGGGCCGGAGCATAAGCCGCGTTTCTTGCTGCTGTACGGTTCCTTGCGCGACCGCTCTTTCAGCCGTCTGGTTATTGAAGAATGCGCCCGGCTGCTGATCCATATGGGCGGCGAAGTCCGTATTTTTAATCCATCCGGATTACCACTACCGGACGATGCCGATGATCAGCATCCCAAGGTCAATGAATTACGCGAACTGGTTGTCTGGTCGGAAGGACAAGTCTGGTGTTCACCGGAACGCCATGGTTCGATCACCGGCATCATGAAAACCCAGATTGACTGGGTACCCCTGTCGATGGGCGCAGTGCGGCCGACCCAGGGCAAAACCCTGGCCGTGATGCAGGTCGAAGGTGGCTCGCAGTCGTTTAATGCCGTCAACCAGCTGCGCGTGCTCGGCCGCTGGATGCGCATGATCACCATCCCGAACCAGTCTTCAGTGGCCAAGGCCTTTATGGAGTTCGACGACAACAATCGCATGAAACCATCTGGCTACTACAACCGCATCGTCGATGTGATGGAAGAGCTGATGAAATTTACCCTGCTCACCCGCCATAACAGCGCCTATCTGGTCGACCGGTATTCCGAGCGGGTAGAAAGTGCCGAGGCACTGATGCAACGCGTCAATCAACGATCTATCTAGGAGCAAACCAGCATGGGACTGTTTGAACGTTATCTATCGGTGTGGGTCGCCTTGTGTATTGCGGCAGGCGTACTGCTTGGCAATCTGCTGCCGACAGTGTTTACCCTGATCGCCACATGGGAATACGCCCATGTAAACCTGGTTGTGGCCGTGCTGATCTGGCTGATGATCTATCCCATGATGATCCAGATCGATTTCAGCTCACTGAAAGACGTGGGCAAAAAGCCCAAAGGCCTGGCCCTGACACTGGTCGTCAACTGGCTGATCAAGCCTTTCACCATGGCAATGCTGGGCTGGTTGTTCTTCAAGGTCTTGTTTGCCGGCTGGGTCGATCCACAATCCGCAGAAGAGTATATTGCCGGGATGATCCTGCTCGGGGTTGCTCCCTGCACCGCGATGGTGTTTGTCTGGAGCCAACTGACACGGGGCGACGCCAATTACACATTGGTTCAGGTCTCGATCAACGACATCATCATGATTTTTGCCTTTGCACCGATTACCGCTTTTTTGCTGGGGATCAGTGATATTCAGGTGCCATGGGAAACCCTGCTGATTTCCGTCCTGTTATACGTTGTTTTGCCATTGATTGCCGGTGCCCTGACCCGCAAGAAACTTGACCGGGGAAACGATCACCAGCGCCTGAACAGTTTTGTTGCCGCCCTGAAACCCTGGTCGATCGTTGGCTTGCTGACCACAGTGATTTTGCTATTTGGTTTTCAGGCCGAAACCCTGCTGGAAAAACCCCTGGTTATCGGCCTGATTGCCATTCCGCTGTTGATTCAGACCTACGGCATCTTTGCCTTGAGCTACTTCGCCGCCAAACGGATGAAACTGGCACACAACGTAGCTGCACCCGCCAGTATGATTGGCTCGTCCAACTTCTTTGAGCTGGCCGTTGCCGTCGCGATTTCACTGTTTGGCCTGCATTCCGGAGCCGCCCTGGCCACTGTGGTCGGTGTATTGGTGGAAGTGCCGGTGATGCTGTCGCTGGTCTGGTTCGCCAACCGTACCCGTCACTGGTTTGATTGATATTTGAGACCACGAAGGGCTGCCATGGAGGGCGCCCCGGCATCGTGATTCCGGCCCTACGGCCGTGGCATCGTTGTAATATCAAACGCGTTCAGGCACTGCACGCAAATACACCGTTGTCCGGCAGAATCACGATTTTGTTCCAGCAATTGCGGCGGGAAGGTCGCTGTCATACACCAGCACTGTGACGCATCCCGCTGATTGGCCACGGCGCATTCATTATCCCTGGCACACAAGGGACACAGCCGCGACGCGGGTTCTCCGAGGTCAGCCCCTTGCACCGTCCGCTCTGATGGTATGACAGTCGTCACCGGGTCAGTCATCTTGATTTCCAATTCCATTAACAGGCACTAGCCTGACTGCTATTCAGACCACACGGCCAATTCATTACCACTGGGTTCGGTAAAATGAAAACGGCGGCCCCCCGGAAAAGCAAAAATTGGCTGAATAATCACCCCACCAGCTTGCTCAACCGCCGCCAGAGTCTCTTCCAGATGGTTGCTGAAAAATACCAATAGCGCACCGCCTTGCTCCACTCGGGAAGCCAGCTCCGCCCGATAAAATCCACCGTCGAGTCCTGCGTCGGCAAACGCAGTGTAATCCGGGCCGTAGTCTATAAACTGCCAGCCAAAGGCAGCGTTAAAAAATGCCTTGGTGGCTTCCAGGTTACTGGCTGCCATTTCTACGTAGTTCAGTTTGCCGTGCTGATTCATGGCTTTGCCCTTTATGAATAACGTCTGTTGGTAACGTCTGTTGATCGCGCCGGTTGCTGATACTGACCGAACACATTGGCTTATAACATACGAATTACCCGTGCCGGGTTACCGGCTGCCACAGCACCGGCGGGAATATCCCGGTTCACCACACTGCCAGCCCCAATGACACAACGGTCACCAATCGTTACTCCGGGCAATACCGACACATTGCCACCAAGCCAGACATGGTGCCCAATCACAACCGGCGCGCCGGATTCGATCGTCTCTCGTTCAACAGGGTCTAACGGGTGTTTGGCCGTTGCGATCATACAGCCCGGCCCCATCATCACGTGTTCAGCGATTGTGACCGGGCAAACATCCAGAATCGTGAGATTATGATTGGCGTAAAAATGATCACCGATCTCGATATTCACCCCATAATCACAAAAGAAATTAGGCTCGATATAGGCACTGCCATGCAAGGTCAGCAAGCCATCCAGCAATGCCATACGAGCCGCAGGCTGGCGAGGATCGGCCTGGTTAAAGGCATGACAAACCGATTTGGCCAACAGGCGTGCTTGCAGCAGCTCGTTATCCCAGGCGTTATAAGGCAAACCGGCCAGCATTTTTTCACGTTCGGTCATACCGTCCCTTGCCGACAGCGGTCAACAAAGGTCTGGATCAGTTGACCGGAAATAGACATCGGTGGCGGGATTTCTGGCAAGTTGGTGTAGTGAAACCATTGGGCATCCGAGATTTCATCATCATCGATCACAATCTCGCCACTGGCGTAACGGCTGATAAACCCGACCATCAGTTGGCCCGGAAAAGGCCAGCTCTGGCTACCAAAGTATTCAAGATCCTGCACCCGCACCCCAACTTCTTCCTTGACCTCACGGTGTACCGCATCTTCGATCGATTCACCGGCTTCGATAAACCCTGCCAATGTGCTGTAAAAATTGGTTTTGTAACGGGTGTGATGCGCCAGCAGGCAATATTCCCCCTTGATCACAATGGTAATCATGCAAGGTGAAATACGCGGATAATACATTTTGTTGCACGGCTCACACGTCATTGCCCGCTCAACCCGGTGCCGCTGGGTGGGTTGTCCACACAGCCCACAAAAGCGATGCTCGCGAACCCAGACGCACAACTGCAACGCCCGCGCCAGAGCCAGATATTCCGCCGCAGAGGCAATGGCCATCAGCACCCGGGGAGACAGCCACTGATGTTGCGAAGAGGCGGTCGGCTGTGCCAGCTCAACCACAAAACACGGTGTCTTGCCGTTGGCGATGCCGACATAAATGGCCTGATCCTGGATGGGCAGATCGGCCATTCCAGACAAGCGCTGCACCTCCTCATCAGCATACAGCGTCAGCTGTGCCTCGATACCCGATAATAACTGTCCCTGACTCACCAGCAGATAACGAGGTGCTTGATCATGTTGCTCTGGCAGGTAATCGCACAGTTCAAAAGTAAAAATATGGCTCATGGTGAGCGCCTGTAACCTTGGTTTGAAAGTGTAACGATAACCCCGGCTGCCAAAGGCGGCAAATGCTCCGTATGATTCATTCAGGCATAATCCACCGACCGATTGATGGTGTTTACGAAAGGCGAATACTGGCGTGGTTAAAAAAACAGCAACAAAAAACAGCAAAACCGGCAAGGCAAACAAGGCCGCTCTGAAACCGGTCAGCATCCAGTTGCCCGGACAAGGCCAACGCACCCTGCCAGCACAGGAAGCCATGGGACTGGCACAACGCTGGTCAAGCAGTGGCCAGCCCTTGCCCGCTCTGGATCTGCTCAAACAGGTCACGCAACAACTGCCCGGTTTTGCCGATGCCTGGATGCTGCTGTTTGCCACCCTCAATAAAACCGGAGACCAGCAAGGCCTGATTCATGAAGCGCAGCGCTGCCTGAGCAGCAAACCCCGTTTTATTCCGGCCCTGACCAACCTGTCCCAGGCCATGAGGCTGACCCAGCAACACCAGAGTGCCTTACAGCTGATCGACAAGGCCATCAAGCTGGAACCGGCACTGGCAGAATTGCACAACCACCGTGGTGTTATTCTGAAAGAAACAGGCCGCAGTGATGATGCACTTGCCAGCTTTAACCGCTGTCTGGCGCTGCAGCCCGGTAATGCCAATGCCATCTGGAACCGTTCCGACATGATCGGTGTCTTGCCAGAGCAGGAATATCAGGGTTATGCGGCGCTGGCGAGCGGCGACAAACTCTCCCCAAGACAGCGGGTGATGGTGTATTACGCCCTCAGTCGCAGTGATGAGGCAGCCCAGGAATATGCCCGCCAGTTCGACAATATCAAAGCGGGTGCCGATCTCTATCGCTCGTTAGTGCCATACCAGCACCAGGCCGAACTCAACCAGATCGAAAAAACCATCAGCGCCTTTCCTGCCTCGCACCCTGCGCGTTCTTCTCCTTCCGCAGACCCGGCAAGCGATGTGATACCGGTCTTTATCTGTGGCTTGCCCCGTAGTGGCACCACACTGACCGAACACATTTTGTCCAGCCACCCCAGTGTGACTGCTGGCGACGAACTTAACGACCTGCCATTGGCCTGTGGTCAATACCTGACCCGTCGAGGCATTCGGAAAAGCTTTCCGGACTGGGTCGCCGATATGCCACAGGAAGGCTGGCAAGCCATTGGCAGCGTCTACCGCAAAAGCACCAGAGCACTGCAAGGCAGCGGCTGGTTTACCGACAAAAACCTGCAAAACTACAAGGCGATCGGCGTGATTCGTCAGGCCTTGCCAGAGGCCAGGATTGTGGTCTGCCGACGTCACCCGATGGACAATTTGTGGGGCTGTTACCGCCAGTTTTTCTCCGAAGGCATGTACTTCACCTACCAGCAGGAAGAGTTGGCCGATATCTGGAACGCCAGCGACAAGCTGATTCAGCACTGGCAGAACACCGGGGCCGATATTTTTGTTATGGAGTATGAAGCCCTGATTGCCGAGCCAGAGCCGACCATCCGGGCACTGCTGGATTTTGTTGGCCTGCCGTGGGATGACGCCTGCCTGAATTTTCATAACAACAAGCGCAGTGTCCGTACCCTGTCGGCGACCCAGGTACGCCAGCCGCTATCAAACAGCCGGGTAGCTCAGTGGCGGCGTTACGAAGAGCAACTGCAACCGATGTTGCAACGGCTTAACCAGCCCTGAACCCTGCCTGCAGCATAAAACCGTTTCGCTCAGGCGCCAGGCTCCCATACCAAAGATCGGCATGGGAACCTGAAAACAGCACAAGCGGCGTGATTACATCACCGCCAGCACCAGACCACCGGCAGCGATAGAACCACCCGCAACACGAGCCACCAGGGTAGTAAGTGCAGGTTTACCGGCCTTGATCAGGGCGATACCAGCCAGATGTAAGACCAGCGTAGCCAGCATAAAGCCGCTCATATAGCCCAGACCGCTGGCCGCAAGTGGCATTTCGGCACCGTGAGCAACACCGTGAAACATCGCCATGGCCGCCGTCAGGGCAGTGCACAGCAGCAGGTTAAAGCGGGCTGCAAAAGCCACCAACAAACCGGCGGCGATCACCGACGCCAGAATACCGCTTTCCACAAAGGGGACGGTCATGCCTGCCATCGACAGGCCAGCGCCCAACGCCATGGTCGCGATAAACGCCAATGGCAGTTGCCAGATGGCTTTCCCGCCCATTTGGGCTGCCCACAGACCGACTGCCACCATGGCCAACAGGTGATCCAGCCCGGTAAACGGATGGCTCAGACCCGCCATCAGACCCGAGGTTTCGTGACCGGTATGCGCCATGGCTACCGTTGGCACCAGCGCCGCAACAGTCATGGACGCCGTGAGGGCAGTTTTAAAAATAGGTTTCATAGCGGTTTCCTTGATGTCGTTCGTTCAACAAGAGTTGTTTAATCTCTTAATCTTTCGTCGTGTAATGTTTCAGTCGCGCCAGCATCGTGCAAACAATATTGTCGCTTACACCACTGCTTTGGCAGGTGGAATCTCTTTTGGCTCCAGCATGCCTTCGGTCACAATAAAGTGAATGATGTCATCCAGACCCTGGGCCTGTTTCAGGTTGGAGAATACAAATGGCCGGGTGCCACGCATTTTCCTGGCATCACGATCCATGACTTCCAGAGAAGCACCAACCAGAGGTGCCAGATCGGTTTTATTGATGATCAACAAGTCCGATTTGGTAATGCCCGGGCCACCTTTGCGAGGAATCTTGTCCCCCGCCGACACGTCAATCACGTAGATCGTCAAGTCCGACAGCTCCGGGCTGAAGGTCGCACTGAGGTTATCGCCACCACTTTCGACAAACACCACATCCAGCGCACCGTGGCGCTCCAGCAGCTGGTCAATGGCTGCCAGGTTCATGGAAGCATCTTCACGAATGGCGGTGTGCGGGCAGCCGCCGGTTTCAACCCCAAGAATACGATCCGAGCTGAGCGCCTCGTTTTCGGTAAGGAATTTTGCGTCTTCCTTGGTGTAAATATCGTTGGTCACCACGGCAATATCGTAATGGTCACGCATCGCGGTACACAACGAACGCAGCAGCGCCGTCTTGCCTGAGCCAACCGGGCCGCCTACGCCTACGCGTAATGTCTGTTTTGGTTTCGACATACAAATCCCCTTGTCTTTTTAACGCCGTTCGACTCGTTCAGGAGCGAAACAGGCGTGAGTACATATGTTCATGTTGAGAACTGACAATCGCCAGAGCGGGCAAGCCTGCTCCGATCCCATCGTCGTCGATGGTGTCGGCTCGATCCAATGCCTGTTGTAACGCCGGCTGTAAGGCACCCAGCAGTTGCTGGGCCTGGGTTTGCCCCAAAGGCACCAGCTTGGTTGCTGCGGCAATCTGGTTTTCCAGCCAGGACCATAACAATCCCAGCGCTGCCGACCGATAAGGAATTCCCCATACACCAGCCGCCAGCGCAAACAGGCAGACAAAGCTGACCGGCTCTCCTTTGGCAAAAGGCAGATCCATATTCAGGCTGGTCAGCAGACGGTGCAAGGCTTCTCCCATGGCGGTATCGGTCAGCCGCAATTCACGGGTTTCCCGACAGGCCAGCAGCAAGTCATTCAGGCGCTGTAATTCTGCCGGGTCATTCGCGTCAATGGCGGCCATACACCGCCGCAAGACCGGCACATCCGTGGTCGCCAGGCTGTATACCAGTTGCTCGCTCACCCATTGACTGACCTGATCGGCGTTGCGAATCCAGCCCGCCTCAATGGCGTATTCCATGCCGTGGGAAAACGCATACCCGCCCACCGGCAAACTGACCGAGCACAGCTGCATCAAGCGGATCAGACCGGCGTCACTCAAGGTGGCCCCGGCGGCCGCTTCAGTGATGATGGCCATCGGCATGCCCGTGGGAGTGGCCGTGACCTTGTGAATGGTCGTGATCGTCATCATGACTGTGATCATGGTCGTGACCGTGTGAATGACCGCCATGACCGCCGTTGGCATAAGCCCCCGATTCCGGCACAAAAACGGCCTCGGTCGCACTGACCGTCAGGCCGAGTAATACCAGCATTTCTTCCAACACATGATCCGGTGTAATACGCAGCCAGCGCTCCCCGACTTGCAATTTCACATGGCGATTACCCAGGTGATAACAGGCCCGGGAAAAAGTGCGCCAGTCATCACACGTTGCTTCTGCAACGGCTTCGGTTGCACCATCAATCTGTACTATTTTGCCGCATTGGGTTTTCAGAAACTCGCCAACCAGCAGCGGCTTGCCACGTTCCAGAAACACCCGCACTTCTTCACCGTCTGTGCTGACCAGGCGTAAACGCCCACGGTCGCGCTGCTCATGCGTCAGGCAAACCGTGGCGTAAATCGGGCCGGCGGCCTCAAGGCCAAGGCGTTCGTAAACTTCCAGCATTGTGTTCTCCAAATTCACTCAGAACAGGCAATACAACTGCGCCAAAGGCAGTTCGGTTGCCGGTTCACAGGTTAGCAGCTCGCCGTCGGCACGCACTTCATAGGTTTGCGGGTCGACGGTGATATTCGGCTGCCAGCTGTTGTGCACCATATCGCTTTTGCGAATGTTGCGGGTATTTTTACAGGCCACCAGCTCGCGCTTGATGCCCAGTTGCTCTTTCAGGCCATTATCCAGCGCCGCCTGGGACACCATGGTGAACGAGGTTTTGGCCGCCGCCGAACCATGGGCACCAAACATCGGCCGGTAATGCACTGGTTGTGGAGTCGGTATCGACGCGTTCGGATCACCCATTTGTGCCGCCGCAATCATGCCGCCCTTGATGATCATGGAAGGTTTGACGCCAAAAAAAGCCGGTTTCCACAACACCAGATCCGCCAGTTTACCCGGCTCAATCGAACCCACTTCGTGGGAGATGCCGTGGGTAATCGCCGGATTGATGGTGTACTTGGCGATATAGCGGCGGGCACGGAAGTTGTCATTCCCTTGCGCCTGGTCTTCTTCCAGAAAACCAAACTGCTGCTTCATTTTATGGGCGGTTTGCCAGGTGCGTGTGACCACTTCGCCGACTCGTCCCATGGCCTGGGAGTCGGACGAGATCATCGAAAAGGCACCGCGATCGTGAAAGATATCTTCCGCTGCGATGGTTTCCTTGCGGATACGTGAATCAGCAAAGGCAACGTCTTCTGGAATCGAGGTATCCAGATGGTGGCAAACCATCAGCATGTCCAGATGCTCATCCACCGTGTTTACGGTATAGGGCCGGGTCGGGTTGGTGGAGGACGGCAATACATTCGGGTAGGAACAGGCACGGATAATATCCGGTGCGTGACCGCCCCCGGCACCTTCGGTGTGATAGGTATGAATCACCCGATCCTTGAACGCTCCGATGGTGTCGTCGACAAAACCGGATTCATTCAGGGTGTCGGTGTGAATCGCCACCTGTACATCGTATTGCTCCGCCACGCCCAGGCAACAGTCGATGGCCGCAGGGGTGGTGCCCCAGTCTTCATGCAGCTTCAGGCCACAGGCGCCGGCTTGCAGCTGTTCTTCCAGGGCGTCTGGCAGGCTGGCGTTACCCTTGCCCAGAAAGCCGAGGTTCATCGGCATATCGTCAGTGCTCTGGATCATTTTGGCCAGATACCATGGCCCCGGCGTACAGGTTGTGGCATTGGTGCCGGTGGCCGGGCCAGTACCACCACCGATCATGGTGGTAACGCCGCTCATCAATGCTTCTTCAATCTGTTGCGGACAAATAAAGTGAATATGGGCATCGATGCCCCCTGCGGTCAGGATCGAGCCTTCTCCGGCGATCACTTCCGTACCGGGGCCAACGATAATATCGACACTGTCCTGAATATCCGGATTACCGGCCTTGCCGACTTTGACAATACGACCGTTCTTGATGCCAACGTCACCTTTGACAATCCCCCAATGATCCAGCACCAGTGCGTTGGTAATCACCAGATCCATAGCGGGCTCACCTTCGGGCGGATTATTCAGCGCCTGGCTCTGGCCCATGCCGTCACGGATAACCTTGCCACCGCCAAATTTGACTTCGTCACCATAAACCGTGAAATCCTGCTCCACTTCGATCCACAGGTCGGTATCACCCAGGCGTACCTTGTCGCCCACGGTAGGACCAAACATCTGGGCGTAAGCGGTGCGATCCATTTTTACCGAGACGGTGCTCTCGTCAGCGGCAGCAGCGGCGGGCAACGTGCCCATGACATCACCACGGAAGCCATAGATTTCACGCTTGCCCGCAAACTCCACCAGTTCCACTTCACGCCCTTGACCCGGCTCAAACCGGACCGCCGTTCCAGAAGCAATATTGAGATGGAATCCCAGTGCGGCCTCACGATCAAAGCTGAGTGCCGGATTGGTTTCGGCAAAATGATAATGGGAGCCAACCTGAATCGGGCGGTCCCCGGTGTTTTCCACCCGGACGGTCAGGGTTTTACGGCCAGCGTTCAGTTCGATTTCGCCGCTGGCAGCTTGTACTTCACCTGGTATAAACATGGAGTGTCTCCCTGTAATGGGGTTTAAACGTGTTCTTGCTGGATGCTTTGCGCCAGCCCGGTATGCCCGGTGACTGACGACGGCCACGACGGATCACCCGCCGGACAATCTAGCAAATAGGCTCGTGCACAGTGACCAACTTGGTGCCATCCGGAAAGGTGGCTTCTACCTGCACTTCATGGATCAGCTCAGGTACCCCGTCCATCACCTGATCACTGCTGAGCAGGGTTTTGCCATAACTCATCAGTTCAGCCACGGTTTTACCGTCACGCGCCCCTTCAACAATTTCCATGGTGATATAGGCCATGGCTTCCGGGTAGTTCAGTTTCAAGCCACGATTCAGGCGTCGTTCAGCCAGCAAGGCGGCAGTAAATATCAACAGCTTGTCTTTTTCTCTTGGCAGTAGTTCCATGCCGGACCTCTTTGATGTTGGTCGTATTATTCAGGTTGGAGCCGCCGGTCAGGTGGCCCAGATTCGTGGGGCGCAGGCATTGCGCCCTGTCAGCAACGGGCGGATTTCTTGCCAGCAGTGGGTAAACAGTGAGCGCCCTTGTTCCGAGCAATGACCAAGATAACGGATAATCAGAAAATCATGATTAAGAGTAACACCTGTTAGATATGCTTTTCCAGACCCGTCCGGTTGCAGTAATTCGCGCAACTGCTGGATATGCTCTTCGGTCAGCAAGGCCTGGCCATCGGGTTGGTCGGGGCTGCCGTCCGATAAAAACGGCCCGGCCACCATCATGCCGCTGATGGGCATGGATTGCAGTCCGGTCATGGCGGCGTAGAGGCCTTGCTGGCCATCCACCACCAGGCGTTCTCGCAGCACCAGCCGACCATCACGGAACAGATTGAGATTCTGGGTGAATGAACTGTCGGCGCTGAACGGTTGGCTTGAAGCCGGTAATCCCAGACTGGTGACATCCCAACCGATATAGCTTGCCCCGGCTGACAGGTAAACATCGGTATCCAGACGCGTATTGGCCCCCGGATAAATAATGCTCTCCAGCGGCAGCCATTCCAGTGTTGCCTGTTCGGCCAGTTCAAAGCGAAGGGTTTGTCGTTGCAAGGTTTTATCAGCACGGGCCTTGTAGGCCCGACCGGCACCAGGAGTGGTAATCAACGCTGATGCCGCTGGGCCAAGACTGGCGCTGATGGCCAGCGTATCCCCTGAGACCATACCACCGGGAGGATGCAGCAAATACACATGCGCCAGCTCGCGCCCTTCCGGGTAAAACGGCTTTTGCACATACAACGGCCCGTGATGGACGTTGCTTTTTAACACCGAGCCGCGCGCGGTTCGGCTGATGCCTAACGCCAGTGATGCGTTCCAGCGGGATGGCTCCGCTGGAGGGGCTGACGCTGGCTCTTTAACCGGCATATTCATGCCGCGTACTCCTTGATCTGTTATGCCAATAAGCGAGGGGTGCTTGCCATCATACTGCCAGATATTGTCGAATCAGGGCATCGTTCAAATTGGCCATCTTGTCACTTGCAACAACCCGACCCTTTTCCATCAACCGGAACTCTTTACCGACCCGACGCGCAAAACCGAGTTTCTGCTCAACCAGAATCACCGTCAGCCCTTCCTCTTCGTTCAGCTTGAGGATGACATCGCCAATCTGACGGACGATATTGGGCTGAATGCCTTCGTTGGGTTCATCCAGAATCAGGACATTGGGTTCGATCACCAGTGCCCGCCCGATAGCCAGCTGCTGCTGCTGACCACCGGAAAGGTCACCGCCACGGCGGTGCAGCATTTCTTTCAAGACTGGAAACAGGGTAAAGATTTTTTCCGGAATCTCGGCCGAATCATCCTCACGCCCCAGCATTTTTAACCGCTGCTTGCGAATGGGCAGACCAATCCGCAGGTTTTCTTCCACCGACAGCATCGGGAAAATATCCCGTCCTTGCGGCACGTAACCAATACCGGCCACGGCCCGGGCTTCGGCATTTTTCTTGTGCAGCGGCTCACCGTCGAGCAGGATTTCACCATTCGAAATCGGCAATAGTCCCATCAGGCATTTCAGCAGTGTGGTTTTGCCGACTCCATTACGCCCCATAATGCAGGTACAGGAGCCTTGCTCAATCGCCAGATCGAGATCCCACAAAATCTGGGTGCCGCCATACAGTTGGTTGACCTTGTTAATGGCAATCATGCTTCTTCCCCCAGATACACTTCAATCACGTCGCGGTTGCTCTGAATCTGGTCCATGGTGCCTTCGGCCAGAACGGCTCCCTGGTGCAAGACGGTCACGGTTCGGGCAATACTGCGGACAAATTCCATATCGTGTTCCACCACAATCACCGTGTGTTTCCCGGCCAGCGAGGTCAGCAACTCAGCGGTGCGTTCGGTTTCCTGCGGGGTCATGCCAGCCACCGGCTCATCCACCAGCAGCAGCCGGGGTTGTGCCATCAGCAACATGCCGATCTCCAGCCATTGCTTCTGACCGTGGGACAAGGCACCGGCCAGCATCGAGCGCTGTTCCGTCAGGCCGATGATTTCCAGCACTTCTTCGATACGACCGATTTCCGTCGGACTGAGACGGGCAAACAGCGTGGGCAACACCCCCTTGTTGGACTTCAGCGACAGCTCCAGGTTGTCGAATACGCTGTGTGCTTCAAACACCGTCGGTTTCTGGAACTTGCGACCAATGCCCAGTTCGGCAATTTCCGCTTCCGAGCGGTTCAGCAAATTATGATTGCTGCCAAAATACACCGTACCGGAGTCCGGTTGGGTCTTGCCGGTAATCACGTCCATCATGGTGGTTTTACCGGCCCCGTTGGCACCAATCAGGCAACGCAACTCACCGTCGTTGACGTACAGATTGAGGTTGTTCAAGGCCTTGAAACCGTCAAAGCTGAGGTTCACCCCTTCGACATACAGAATCATCTGCTGCGAGACATTGACCTCTGGCTGCTTCGGCATCAGAAAGGGCCAGACCTGATCCGGCCGCAAGGCATCCCGGGCCTGATCGGAAACTGTTTCAATCACACTCATGAGGACACCCCGCTGGAATCCGACGTTGATGTTGTTGGCGCTGCTGACGTTGCAGGTGTTGATGTTGCCGCGGTGGATGCAGATGCTTCAGGCGCGGCGGGTCGAGTCGCAAAACGCTGCTGCAGCTGACCGTAAATACCCATCAAGCCTTTTGGCAAATACAGCGTTACCAATACAAACAGTGCACCCAGTGCAAACAGCCAGCCATCCGGCATAATGGCCGTAAACCGTGTCTTGGCGTAGTTCACCAGCAACGCCCCAATAACCGCACCAATCAGCGTGCCACGGCCACCAACCGCCACCCAGATCACCACCTCAATCGAGTTGATGGGGGAAAACTCTCCGGGGTTGATAATACCCACCTGAGGCACATACAAGGCCCCGGCAATTGCCGCAATCACTGCGGAATAGACAAACAGCCAAACCTTGTACTGCTCGGTGCGATAACCGATAAAGCGGGCGCGGGATTCGCCATCCCGAATGGCTACAATCACCTTGCCAAGCCGCGACTTCATAATCCAGTGACTGGTAATCAGTGTCAGCGACAGCATTAATGCCGTGATCAGAAACAGCGCCACCCGGGTACTGTCCGACTGCAGATCAAAGCCGAGAATATCCTTGAAGTCAGTCAGGCCATTGTTGCCACCAAACCCCATTTCGTTACGGAAAAACGACAGCAGCAAGGCATAGGTCAGCGCCTGGGTCATGATCGACAGATACACCCCGGTCACCCGCGAGCGAAACGCCAACCAGCCAAACACATACGCCAGAATACCGGGCACCAGCACCGCCATCAGCATGGCAAACCAGAACTGATCCATCCCCTGCCAGAACCAGGGCAACTCACTCCAGTCGAGGAACACCATAAAGTCGGGTAATTCCGGGTTGCCATAAACCCCGCGATCACCAATCTGGCGCATCAGGTACATGCCCATGCCATAACCACCCAGCGCAAAAAATGCCCCGTGGCCAAGACTGAGAATGCCGCAATAGCCCCAAATCACATCCACCGCCAACGCCAACATGGCGTAGCTGAGGTATTTGCCCAGCAAGGTAATGGTGTAGGTGCTGACATGAAATGCCGATGTTTCCGGCACCAGCAAATTGGCCGCCGATGCCAACACGGTCACCACCAGCAGCAGAATCACAAAGGGGGCGACCCGGCCACCAGGCTGACCCTTGTTTTTCAGCAAGGTCTGAAATACAGCAGCAAGTGCGTTCATTCTGCCGCCCTCCCTTTTTGAGGAAACAATCCTTTCGGACGTTTCTGGATAAACAGAATGATAAAGACCAACACCAGGATACTGGCCAGCACCGCTCCCGTAACCGGTTCCAGAAACTTGTTGGCAATACCCAGCGAGAAGGCTGCCACCAGCGTGCCGAGCAGATTGCCGACACCGCCAAAGACCACCACCATAAACGAATCAATAATATACGCCTGGCCCAGGTTCGGCCCCACGTTGGTCAGCTGGCTCAACGCCACCCCGGCAATACCGGCAATGCCGGAACCCAGACCAAAGGTCATGGCATCGACCCGGTCGGAGCGCACCCCCATGGCCCGGGCCATGGAACGATTCTGCGAGACCGCCCGAACATTCAGGCCCAGATTGGTTTTCTTCAAGATCAGTTGCAGGGCAAAAAACACCAACAACGCAAACGCCAGAATGTACAAACGATTCAGGGTCAGCGACAACACCGGGTTGATCTCGACCGAGCCACTCATCCACTCAGGAGATGCCACCTGCCGGTTCAGCGGCGAGAAAATCGTACGCACCAGCTGCTGCAGGATCAGGCTGATCCCGAAAGTCGCCAGCAGGGTTTCCAATGGGCGACCGTGCAAATGGCGAATGACCAGTCGCTCAATCAGGACGCCCATCAGACCCGATACAATAAAGGCAGCCGGGATCGCCACCCACAGTGAATAATCGATCAGGTTGGGCATGATCAGCTGAATCACATACGTCGTATAAGCCCCCAGCATGATCATTTCACCATGGGCCATATTGATCACCCCCATAACCCCGAAGGTAATGGCCAGACCAATCGCCGCCAGCAGCAAGACCGAGCCAAGGCTCAGGCCAAAAAACAACTGGTCAACAAAACCGTACAGTTCCACCCGTTCCTGAATACGGTCCAGCGCCTTCGCCGCTGCCTTACTGACCACCGGGTTGTAGTCACTGTGATCCGTTGCCATATCCGCGAAGTAACGCAGAACGTTGCGGGCATCACCTTCCAGACTGCCACCAATGGCTTCAATGGCCGCCAGTTGATCGGCTTGTTGTGTCGAACTTTCCAGCTGATACATGGCCAGCGCCAGATCCATGATTTCTTGAACTGATGCTACGGTTTCATGCTGACGCGCTGCCTGAATCGTCACGATGGTATCGGCATCCAGCTCCGACAGCAGGTTTTTCACCGCCGTCTCGCGTACTTCAGCCCGTTCGGACGACAAACGAATCCGGGCTATCACGCCATTCAAATAGTTGCGCAAGCGGTTATTTACCCGAATCTTTTTCACATCACGCTTGCCCAGGTCTGAGACCAGAACACTGGTCAGCGGGTCTTTGTATTCGGTTTCGCCCTTGGTCTCGATCTTGCCGACCACCTGGCGTGTTGCTTTCACGTAGTAGAGATCCCCGGCGAGCAGGGTTTTGAACAGCGGCAGTATCTCCTTGCCGCCCAGGTCATGCAGTTGCTCCAGCACCGGGATCGTTTTGTTCAGCGAGGTTTCGGTCAACTCAAGCAGCAATGACTCGATCGTCACAACCGGAGCCAGCGCCTCAGCATCCAGGCCAGCTTCCAGCGTAACCGTCGTTAATTCAGATGGCTCAACAGCGACTGGCGTTGTCTCAGCGTCGGGCGCTCGTACCGCGTCGTCCAACTCGGCAAACACCGGCCCGGCCAGCATGCCGAGCAGGCAGCAGCAGGTAATAAACAGTTTTTTCACAATGAGGCTCCGCGTCTGATGATCAGGAAAACCAACAGACACCCCGGTCCAGATAAGAACCAGAATGTCGGCGGGCGGAATCAGGTAGTCAGATACCCTGCCAGAAGTGGCAGGGCTTGGGGGTCCGGCGTCGGCCTAGTAGTTCTGGCCAGAGCAGGTTTTGGTTTTGGTATTGTAGTTACCGCACTTGGTAGGTGCCGTCCAATCGGCAATCAGATCCTTGGAACCCGGCAGGAAGTCGGACCAGGCATCACCAGCGACCAGGCCATCGGTTTCCCAGACAACTTCGAACTGGCCATCGTCCTGAATCTCACCGATCAGTACTGGCTTGCTCAGATGGTGGTTTTTGTTCATCACCGCCATGCCGCCAGTCAGGTTCGGCGCTTTCTGGCCGATCAAAGCTTGTTCAACCTTGTCGACATCGGTGGTACCGGCTTTGGCAACGGCCTGGGTCCACATTTGGAAACCGATATAAGTCGCTTCCATAGGATCGTTGGTTACGCGCTCGTCGTTACCGGTAAATTTCTGCCAGCTTTCGATAAAGGCTTCGTTTTCATCGCTATCCACGCTCTGGAAGTAGTTCCAGGCGGCCAGGTGACCCACCAGAGGCTTGGTATCGATACCGGACAGTTCTTCTTCACCAACCGAGAAAGCAACAACGGGAATGTCTTCAGCCGAAACGCCCTGGTTACCCAGTTCCTTGTAGAAAGGCACGTTGGCATCACCGTTAATGGTAGAAACCACTGCGGCTTTTTTACCCTTGCTGCCGAACTTCTTGATATCCGACACAATGGACTGCCAGTCAGAATGACCAAACGGCGTGTAATTGATCATGATATCTGATTCCTTGACACCCTTGGACTTCAGATATGCTTCCAGAATCTTGTTGGTAGTACGGGGATAAACGTAATCGGTACCGGCCAGAACCCAGCGTTTGACGCCCAGATCATTCATCAGATAATCAACCGCAGGAATGGCCTGCTGGTTTGGCGCAGCGCCAGTGTAGAATACGTTTTTGGAAGATTCTTCCCCTTCGTACTGCACCGGGTAGAACATCAGACCGTTCAGCTCTTCAATCACCGGCAAAACGGATTTACGGGAAACCGACGTCCAGCAACCGAAGATGACATCCACCTCGTCTTTGGTCAGCAATTCGCGGGTTTTTTCAGCAAACAAAGGCCAGTTAGAGGCAGGATCAACCACCACGGCTTCCAGCTGCTTACCCAACAAACCACCCTTCTTGTTTTGCTCTTCCACCATCATCAGAACCGTGTCTTTCAGCGTTGTTTCTGAAATCGCCATGGTGCCAGACAACGAATGCAACACACCCACCTTGATGGTGTCGGCTGCAAGTGCACTGTAGCTTGCCATAGTAGCACCAACCGCCAGAGCGACGCCGGTAACCAGCTTTTTGAATGTCATACCGAAGCTTCCTTTAATCTACTTTTATTGGCCTGGTGACGCCCGCTGACGGGCCTCCCCTCTTCTGTAATCTGCCAGTCAATTATTCGGAAAAGCCCTGCATTCAGGTATGGGGTAATTAACGCACAGGTATACGTCATTTGACGTATAGCCGCAGAGACCGGCGCCATCCGGGCCACAAGCGAGAGCGCAGACATTAACGCCATTCACGAAAGCGAGAGCGCAGACAGCCAGACGTTATTCACGGGAGCCCGGGTGGCCCCGGCTATACCAGTCCTACCACGACATCGAGACCCGCCATTCGCGGGAGCGCGGGCGGCCCGCCCGCCGTTCAGGCAAGGCGCCTCTATCTTCAAGTCCGTTGTTAACGTCCAGCAATTGACCACAGTGCAAGACGACTACCGCCATGACTGTTGTCAGGCTTCCACCGCCAGTAATCGCAATGCGACGCCGGCGGCGGCGGTGCGGTTTTCTACACCCAGCTTGGTAAAGATCTGTTCCAGGTGTTTGTTGACAGTACGTGGGCTCATATTGAGGATTTCAGCGGCTTCGCGGTTGGCTTTGCCGTTGGCAATCCAGTACAGCACTTCGGATTCCCGTTCGGTAAGGTTCAGGTGTTCCCGCAACATGGCGGCACCGGTCGGGCGTTGTCCGTCGACCAGCTTCAGCAGCATTTCACCGTTGCCTTGTTCGTTGACCAGTTTGGCAGCCAGCGGATAACCAAGGCCGTCCAGACGCAGGCTGTTGCCGGGTTCAGGGTGATGTTCCAGCCAGCGGGCAATCTGTGGTGCCAGCAGGGATTTCTGGCTGAGGTCGTCAACTCGGGCGCGTGCCAGCAAGGCGTAGGTTTGTGGTGTGGCCCAGCGTAATTCCCCCTGGGTCGATACTGTCATCAGGTGTTGGCCGGTGCTGTCGAGAGCCGACTGGGCGCTACTGGTCAAACGAGCGTTAGACAGATGTACCCGCATCCGCGCCAGTAATTCATCGGGGTTGATGGGTTTGGTGAGATAGTCGACACCACCGGCTTCCAGCCCTCGTACAATGTCGCTGGTATCGGTCAGGCCGGTCATGAAGATCACCGGAATCGACGCCAGCGCCGGGTCGGTTTTGAGCAGTCGACAGGCTTCAAAACCGTCCATATTCGGCATGATGGCATCCATCAGGATCATGTCTGGCTTCATTTTGCGGGCAATGCTCAACGCCTGGCGGCCTTCCAGCGCCACCAGTACATCGATACCGGCTCCTTCGAGGGCATCGTTGATCAGACTCAGGGAATCGGGAGAGTCATCCACCACCAGAACCATGTCCGACGGCATATCCACGCCTGCTGTTGTGCTGCTGGTTGGCTTCATGAGTCTGTGCTTCCTCCGTCGGTTTCGGCCAGCGCAATTTTCAGTAATTCTGCCAGTTCCTGCAGCTGAAATCCGTCGGCCAGTTGTTGCAAACAGGCCAATTGACGAGCCGTTAATGCCGGTGATGTTTTCAGGCTTTGCAACTCTTGCACCACCCCTTTGCGATAGCCCATTTCGGCATAGGCTTGCAGCTCCCGCAGTTGCGGATGGGGTTGCAGCACCCCAAACGAGGCGGCGTCATGAATCCCGACCGGCGGTGCCTGGGGTTCCTGCAGCAAGCCGGTCGTGGGCAGGCTGACGGTTGCTGCCGCCGGACCGGGGCCATGCTGCCAGGTCCAGGATAAATCCAGCACTGTGCCAATGGTGTTTAACAAGCGGCTGTTGCTCACCGGTTTCACCAGATAATCGTTATAAATCGCGCGGTCGTATTCGCTGCGGTCTCCTTCCTGGGCATCGGCAGAGAGCATCACAATCGGTACCGAGATGCCACGTGTACGCAACCGATGAGCAACTTCAAGGCCGGTGATGCCCGGCATGGAAACGTCCATCAGGAACAAGTCCGGCCCCCGTTCTCCGGCCTGTTCCAGTTCGTCCAGCATGGCCAGGCAGTGCTCTCCATCGTGGGCTTCGAGTGTCAAAAAGCCGAGCGGTACCAGTACGTCGGCCAACAATCCCCGTACGACCGGGTCATCATCCACCAGCAGTATGGTGCGTTGGAAACCTTCATAACCAATGATGCGTTTGTGCTCCAGCAATTCGGCCTGTTGCCGTTGCTGGTCGGAATGCAGGTTCACCCAGGGCAGCATCAGTGCCACGGTAAAGCAGCTCCCCTGGCCGGGGGTGCTGTCGACCTTGAGGTCGCCGCCCATGATCTCGGTCAGCAGCTTGACGATCGTCAGCCCCAACCCGGTACCCGGCAAGTTGGCGGTGGCGCGATTGCGTACCCGTTCAAAGGGGTCAAAAATCCGCTCTAGCGACTCGTCGTCGATTCCGGGGCCGGTATCCCGGATGCGGAACTCGGCCACCTGGTTGCGGTATCGAATATCAAAATCGACGCGGCCACAGACGGTGTATTTGACGGCATTGGAAAGCAGGTTGATCAGAATCTGGCGCAGGCGCTTTTCATCCGTCATGGTCCATTGCGGCAGGGTTCCCTTTACGCTGACATGGAACTGCACGCCTTTCTGTTCTGCCTGCATGGCAAACATGGCGTTCAGCTGTTCCAGCAATACGGGTAATTCCACACGGGAGCGGTACAGATCCAGCTTGCCAGCTTCAATCCGGGAAATATCCAGCAAGCCGTCAATCAGGTCGGTCAGGTACTGGCCGCTGCGCTGGATAATCGCCAGGCCGTTCTTGTGCCCCGGTGGCGTATCGTCCTTGTTGGTTAATAACTGGGCGTAACCAATCACCGCTTGCAACGGCGTGCGTAATTCGTGGCTGATACCGGTCAGGTAGCGGCTTTTGGCTGCGTTGGCCGACTCTGCCAGTTCCTTGGCTTGCTGTAATGCCAGGTCGGTTTCCTGGTGCGCCTCAATCTCGGTGATCAGTTTGCGCGTCTGGCGGTTGGACTCTTTCTGTGCCACCAAACGGCTTTCATGGGCCAGCAAAAACAGCCAGGCCAGTACCCCGGAAGCAATCATCAGGGCAAAAAACAGCGTCCACATGGTTTGTTGCAACAGCTCGACTTCTGTCGCCGTCACCGGTGCCATTTGCCGGTAGACCACGGCCAGCAGCACGGCAATCAGCAAGTTCACAATAAACAGCAGGCTGACAAAATGACCCAGGCGGGAATTCACCACCCGCACCACCCGGGGCGGTACAAACTTGGACAAAAAATAAGCCAGCTGACGGGTTACATGCGCGTGCGGCTTGCAGATATCCATACAGCGCACATCCAGCGTGCAGCAGAGTGAACAGATCGGCAGGCCATAGGCCGGGCAGAAACTCATGTCTTCCTGCTCAAAATGATTTTCACACACGCCGCACTGGATCGTCGGCACATGCTGATGCCGCACATCCTCCGGCAAGCGCGACAAATCGGTCGGGGCAATATCCGTGACCAGCAGATCCAGCTCCGGAGAGGTACGGGCAATGTAGTAACGGCCGCCAGTCCACCAGGCAATCAGGGGAACGGTAACAAAACAGATGCCGAGACTGACAAAGTGGCTCAAGGTCGCCGTGACTTCGCCAAACAACCCCAGATAGCTGAGCATACCGGCAGTGGTGGCCAGCAGCATTGAACCCGTCCCGACCGGGTTGATGTCGTATAAATGCGCCCGTTTGAATTCCACAATATCCGGGCTTAGCCCCAGCGGCTTGTTGATCAACAGGTCGGCGGCCAGCGATCCCAGCCAGCTTACCGCCACAATCGCAAACACCCCGAGTACCGCCTCCAATGCCTGATAGATACCCAATTCCATCAGCAGCAGGGCGATGGTGACATTAAACACCAGCCACACCACCCGACCGGGGTGAGAATGCGTCAGCCGCGAGAAGAAATTCGACCAGGCAATCGATCCGGCATAGGCATTGGTGACGTTGATTTTCATCTGCGACACAATCACCATGGTCGCCGCCAGCAACAGCGCCAGCCCTTCGGAATGGGTCAGATAGAAAAACACGCGCTGATACATATGGGTCGGGTCGGTGGCCAGCTCATACGCAACCCCCTGGGTAATGGCCAGATACGCCAGAAACGATCCCAGCAGCATTTTGACAATACCGATCGATACCCAGCCTGGCCCCGCCAGCATCAACCAGAACCACCAGCGGCGCGCATTGTGTGGGGTTTTTGGGGGCATAAACCGCAGGTAATCCACCTGCTCGCCGATCTGTGGTACCAGAGCAAAAAACACCGACGCGGCCGCGCCAAATAACAGGATATTAAAGCTGCCAGCCCCTACCCCGGGAATCAGGGTATCGTTCCCCGGCCCCGGTACGGTTGCGCCGGGCAATTGATCAATCGCCAGGCCATGGAAGTGCGTCCAGGCGTCCAGCTGGCCGGATTCATTCACCACCACCACCGCCAGTGCCAGACACTGCAACACCACCCAGACCAGTTGCGTGGCAGCCTGGAACCGGCTGATGGCAGAAATACCGTGGATCACAATCGGAATGACCGCCGCCGCACACAGAAAATACCCCACCGCCAGCGGCACACCGAGTAACGCCTGTAAGGCACCCGCCAGAATCACCGCCTCGATGGCAAAAAAGATAAAGGTAAACATCGCATAAATCAGCGACGTCACCGTTGACCCCAGATACCCAAATCCGGCCCCGCGAGTCAGCAGATCGATATCCAGCCCGTGTTTGGCGGCGTAGTAGGTAATTGGCACACCGGTAATAAAAAACAGCAGACACACCACCAGCATGGCGTACACGGTGTTGGTAAAGCCGTAATTCAACGTCACTGCCGCGGCCAATCCTTCCAGCGCCAGAAACGCCGTGGCCCCCAACGCGGTTTGTGCAACCCGTTCGATCGACATGCGGCGGCCGCTGCGAGCGGTAAAACGCAGGGCAAAATCTTCCAGCGTCTGATCCGCTACCCAGCGGTTGTAGTGGCGTCGAACCTTGAAAATCTTTTGAGAGGCAGGCATAGGCTAGTCAAATACACAAACGGTCAGCGCGCAGCATACCCAAACCGCCGCCAGAAGACTGCAATTGCGCCACACCACAACAGGATACAACCGACGCACTGGCCAAAGGTCAGCAACCGCCATACTGTTACAGATCAGTCGATCGGCTGTTCGGGCTGCTACTATGATCTTTTTATCGCTTCCCGACCGACATGCAGGCAATGACTATGACTTCAAACCTCCCGATTTATGGACAAGCCGACGCCACTTACCAGGCAGCTGGCGGCCTGGAAGGCATCACCGCTCTGGTTGACCGCTTTTATCAACGGATGGATACCCTGCCAGCCGCCAGAATCCTCCGTGATATGCATCCCGCCGACCTGACCACCTCGCGGCAACGACTGACCTGGTTCCTGTCGGGCTGGACTGGTGGCCCCAAGCTATATGCCGAACACGTTGGTGCCATCAACATCCCCATGGCGCATGCCCACCTGCCCGCCGACGCCAGCAGCGTCCAGGCCTGGTTGACCTGTATGGATCTGGCGTTACAAGACCTCGGCTACCCGGATGATTTTCGCCATTATCTGATGCAGCAACTGGCCCGACCGGCCGAAAGCATTCGCTTGATGTGCCAATTCCACGCTGACAAACATACGACAGGTTCATAGAGACGTCCCAACGGAGCCGGACTGGGCCGGACAGAGTCGGCCGGCCCTGCGCTGATCAGGCAGATAACATCGACAGTTGTTCTTTCAGGGCACGTATTTCCTTGAAGCGTGCCTGCGCGGTGGGCAGCATGCCGGTTTCGTAAAACGTCAGGGTCGGCAAGTCGGCCGGGTTAATACCGTGAATATCGGCAAAATGCTGGATCAGGGCATCGGTATCGCGCATGAACTGACCCGGTGACAATTCAACCGTCGGAAAAGACGCCACTTCGCCGGTCAGGCGCTGCAATTCTGCCCGTTTGGTATTCAGCTGGTCTTCATCATCGGCATCCACCCGAATCACTTCGATCTCGTCCAGCAAGCCTGCTTCCGTGATAAACAGTAAAAAACGAAAGCAGTAGGGGCAGGAACTTTTTAACCAGGCTTTGGCTTTAAACTCACTTGTCATGGTGATCTCCGCAGTGCAGATTGAAAAATTGCGCCATCCTGCCAGTATCCCGCGGCGACTTCCAGCCTCGATTATCCAATACAGAAACTCCCCCGATCAGGCAAATACTGACCAGCCTGTATGCTGTACCAGTCTTTCCAGGGCCTCAGTGCCCAGCTTGCTATTGCCAACGTCATCCAGCCCCGGCGACCAGACAGCAATCGATGCATGCCCAGGGGCAACGGCCAGAATGCCGCCGCCAACGCCGCTTTTACCGGGTAATCCGACCCGGTAGGCAAATTCTCCCGAGCCATCGTAGTGGCCGCACATCATCATCAGGGAGTTGATCCGCCGCGCCCGGCGCGCCGATACCACGCGTGTTCCGGTCACCGGGTTTTCGCCATCACCGGCCAGAAACAAGCCTGATCTGGCCAGCTGCTCACACGTCATGGCAATCGAGCACTGGTGAAAATAGGTGCCCAACACATAATCAACCGGGTTTTTCATGCGTCCAAACGAAGCCATAAAGTGCGCCAGTGATGCATTGCGATCAGCGGTTTTCAGCTCGGATTCTGCCACTTTGTGATCTATACAAATGCTTTCGTCGTCGGCAATAAAACGTACAAATTGCAGGATTTCTGCCAACGTCTCTTTCGGCTGGTGCCCTACCATAATGGCATCCGCAATAGCGATGGCACCGGCGTTGATAAACGGGTTTCTTGGCTTGCCGTTCTCATGCTCCAGCTGCACGATGGAGTTAAACGGATCACCGGATGGCTCACGTCCGACCTTGGCCCAAACTCCATCACCCAATTTGCCCAGGGCAATGGTCAGGGTAAATACCTTGGAAATGCTCTGAATCGAAAACAGCTGTTGATAGTCTCCCGAGCTGAACACCCGTCCATCCGCCAGCACCACCGAAATGGCAAACTGGTTCGGGTCGATACAAGCCAGTTGCGGAATATAATCCGCCACCTTGCCACGATCGTCACTGGCCCCAATGGTGGCAACGATGTCATCCAGTATTTCTTGCACAAATAAGCTCCACAGACGGTCTCAGGAGGGATTGTAGCCAGTTGGCAGGCGGGATGGTGATTTTCTTCCGGCAGTGATACTCGATGCATCCTGCCGTACGCACCACATGTGGCGAGAATGTAAAGCCGGTTGTCTCTGACACACGATGGCTCTACCATCAAAGCGGACTGAATAATATGCCTGTTGTGCCAAAGCGTGATAGGCTTACCAGTCGCCTGACAATTAACCAGGTTGTTCCCGGGTACGCGTGTTCAATCAGCACATGAGCGCAGATTACTGTGGCAATTTGTCGTACAGAACCGGTACAACGTCAATCGAAACTGGCCAATCGACTCGGGAAGCTGAAATGAACCTCAAGCCACGTTTTCTGCTTCTTACTGCATTACTGATGCTGTTATCTGGCTTGGCCATCTGGTTTTTCAGCCAGCAAATTGCACTCAATGTGCTCAAAACCTCTGCACTCAGTCACTTCGAAACCCAGGTCAAGCTGGAAAAAGAGCGCTCGCTGCAACCCATCATCCGGGAAGTCGCTCTGGCCCGCCAACTGTCTGATTCACAAATATTACGGCGCTGGGCCAAGGACGAACATAATGCAGAAAAAAAGCAGCAAGCCATGGCGGAGCTGGAATCCTATCGCAACAATTTTTCCGACCACAGCTACTTTGTTGCTTTGCCGGAATCCGGTAACTATTACCACAACAACGCCAGCAACGAATTCGCCAACGACCAATACCGTTACACCCTGTCTGCCGACAACCCGGACGATCGCTGGTTTTACAGCATCATCGAACAAAATCGTGATATTCATCTGAACGTTAACCCGGATATCCCTCTCAAGGTGACCAAACTCTGGATCGATGTGCTGATGCGCGACGGCGACAAGATTATTGGTGTCGTCGGTACCGGTCTTGACCTCACCACGTTTATTCGCCAGTTCACCACGACGCCACAACCCGGCGTCAGTAATCTGTTTTTTGATCACGAAGGGGCCATCCAGGTATCTGAAGATATTTCCCAGATCGACTTTGCCAGCATCACCAAAGAAGCCAGCGAGCGTAAAACCATCTGGAAGCAGCTCGACAACGACAGTCAGCGGGCCAGGCTGGTGAACATACTGGATACCGCCCGAGCCAGCCCCGGGCTTGTGGTCAGCACCCACGTTAGCAGCCACGGCCGAGAACATCAGGCCGGGGTTATCTATTTGCCAGAGGTGGACTGGTTTGTCATGACCCTGCTGGATCTCGATACCTTGCTGCCGCTCAGCACCTTCAACAATCTGTTTTTACTGGCGGGAGCCAGCATTTTTATCGCCCTGCTGCTGTTTAATCTGGCCCTCAATTGCTACGTTTCAAAACCACTGCGCCAGCTGGAAAACAATATTGAGCACCTGCGCGATGGCAGGCAGATACAGATAGAAGACGACGCTCCCCACTACCGGCATGGTGAAATTGGCCGTCTCATGAGCCACTTCAAGCGTATGGCCGACGAGGTACTGAAATCACAAGAACGGCTGGAGATCCGGGTTCGGCAGCGTACCGAAGAACTGGAAAGACTGACCTATACCGACCCGGTCACCGGCTTGCTCAACCGCCGCGGCATGATGGAAGAGCTGCAGCAACATATGAGGCGGCTACAGCAAGATCAAGAAACCTTTGGCGTACTCTGGCTCGATCTCGACCGTTTCAAGAACATCAATGACCAATACGGTCACGCCACAGGTGACCTGGCGCTGAAAACCACCGCCCAGATCATTCAGGATCATATCCGCCAGGGAGACTTTGCCTGTCGCTGGGGTGGCGATGAATTTTTGCTGTTGATCAACACCGACCAACAACTCTTGCTTGATCAGCTCGGTCTGCGTCTCTGTAGCGCAATCCAGCAATACGAACTGCTCAGTGAGCTGAAAGAAGTGCTGCCCCTCACCATCAGCGCTGGCAGCAGCCTGGCAACCCCAGGACGAACACTCACCGATATATTGGCCACCGCCGACCAGGCTCTATACGAAGCCAAATCCAGCGGCCGCCACCGCTATTGCCCCGGGCTGATCCCCTCATCAACACACGACTGACCTGGCCCGGCGAGCGTCATCATGACGCTCCACCCCAACATCGTTATTACCCGGCTGCACTGAATAAATTGTTCGCCAAAGGCCCATCTATCGGGTATCAGGAATCTGTCACTATAGCCACTAAGACACACACCGTTCCGGTCGACTATTCTGGAGATCCATCATGACTGACGTCATCGACTTATTAAACTGGCGCTATGCCACCAAAAAAATGAACCCAACCCAAGCCGTCCCGGAAGACAAGGTCGAACGCATACTGGAAGCCATTCGCCTGACCGCTACCTCCAGTGGCTTGCAGCCTTATGAAGTGCTGGTCGTCACCAACCCCGACATTCGCCAGCAAATCCAGACCATCGCCTGGAATCAGGCACAAATTACCGACTGCTCACACCTGCTGGTTTTTGCCGCCTGGGACAACTACACCCCGGAACGCATCAACATGATGTTCGACCTCACCAACGAAGAGCGTGCCATCACCAATGAAGGCTGGGAACGTTATCGGCAAATGCTGTTACAGATGTACCCTGCCCGTGATGCGGAAGACAATTTCCAGCATGCCGCCCGTCAGGCCTACATCGGCCTCGGCAGTGCCTTGATTGCCGCAGCGGCAGAAGAAGTGGATTGCACACCGATGGAAGGTTTTACCCCGGACGACCTCGACACTATCCTCAACCTGCGGGAACGCGGCCTGCGCAGTGTGTTACTGCTGCCGCTGGGTTATCGGGCCGAAGAAGGCGACTGGCTGGTCGATTTGAAAAAAGTACGCCGCCCAAAAGAACAGTTTATTACCGAAGTTAAATAGCCCGATAACGAATGTTCAGGCTTTTGGGTACAGAGATAACGGTTACACACCGTTATCTTGCTTGTTTCAATAACGCACTCATCACATTCTGATCTACCTGAATCAATCCTCGCTTGGGCCGGTCAAGATCAATAATGGTGAACACAATCAGCGTAATCAACAAAGATACCAGCACAATAGGCACCACCATGCGCTTGCCACTCAAACCGGCTGAATACCCCATAATGCTGCCGCTGGCGATAAAGACCACGAACAACAGCAGTAAAATGCTCTCCGGCACATGCAATTGCAGCAGTGCGTTCCGTTTGCCCTGGGCATCGATCATCGCATTCAGGGATTGCAAGAATGAGCCGGTTGTCACCGGTCTGGGGTCTGTTTCCGTTGCTGCCAGGGTAATCCCCCATAGCTGATTCTGTAACGCCACGATTTGGCGCTGGTAATCGCTACGCACATCGACATGAGTAAGATCAACCTGCCCCATCTCTACCCGCAAACGAATATAGTCCCGTAATGTATTATCGGCTTTGGTTTGGTACTCGCCGGGTAACAACTGCGCCCGCAACATCGCGGTTCCCATGGTATTGGCTTCATCAATCAACGCCATGGTGCGGTTATCGTAGCGCTGCATCGCCATGCTGAAGGTAAAACCCAGCAGCAAAGCCAATAAACCCAGAATACTGGCCTGGATAGAACCGGTCAGGGTTTTGACTTCATCATCAGTACGGGACTGTACATAACGACCAGAAACAAAACCGACTTCGTTAAAAACAATAATCACCAGAAACAACACAACGGCGATTAATACGCTGCTATAGCCATATAAAAATTCATTATCTACCATAACAACGACTCATCTACCCAGGTTGACCCAAAAAACCGCCATTATTCCGATTGAGGATATACCGGCAAGGTGCTGTTAATATCATACCATTCGGCTTTTTCTGATACCCAGATATGACATTTTTCATCCACGCCCGGGTGATCGTCCAAAGAACCAAGGCGTAACACCAGGTGTTTGGTGTTGTCTCGCTTGGCATAAATCTGACAACCACAGCGTGAACAAAAATAGCGCTGCTTGCCAGGTGATGATTCATACGCCGTCAACGATTCACGCCCCGACACCACAAAATCCGCATCGGCAACCGCCGCTACACTGGAAAAAGCCGCCGCATGTGCCTTGCGGCATGTAACACAATGACAATGAACGATGTCCCCGACCTTGCCAGTAATGGTGTACGTTACTGCGCCACAAAGGCAGCTCCCTGTGATCATTACGATTCCTTCTGTTGATTGATCAGAGATGCCCCACAACACCCCGGCAACACCCCGGAGATGGGGACACGATAAGGCAGGCGCCAGCCTTGTGATGTGAGCGTAAAAAGACCCGTCAAAGCCAAAAACGAGGTTAGTCATCATTGACCAACCATCGTTAGCTACAACCAACGGCTCGCCCTGTCGACGCCCTTCATCAGTCTTTTATACCGGCTTCAGGTCAGCCTGGCACAACATTAATGATATCCACATCCACTTCCGGTGACTCAAGAAAATCTTTTTCCACCTCACCAATAAGCTCAACCTGAGTTTTTTCATTCACCGTTTGGCCACGAAAATCTTCAGCATCAATTTCTACCCGAATATCGCCGCTACCGTCAGAAAACAGATATTTCTCTGAGCTGACTTGTTTGATCAAATAACCACGTAATATAACGCGTTGATCATCCGATGCATGTTTAAATATGTCTGCGACCGATGAAACAGACTGCTGAGCCGAAGGGCCAACATATTGAGCTTGCACCCATTGGCTCGTCCCCAATAAAGTTACACTGGCCAATGCAAGCGTTTTCAATTTCAATCCTGGCATAATAATCTCCTTTAAAATCACATCATGTACCAAATATGAATCCATGTACCTGCCCGGATTCAACGCCCCTGGATAAACAAGCTGACAGCCATGGTGCCTTTTATTGCGCAGTCCTTGTCCTGTAACCGTTTATACCCCAAGGTAATAAACGCCAACCCGCAGGTAGGGGACCTATTTTCTACCGCTGCCATGGTCACGACAACGTAGTGACCATGATCTTTACATTTTCAAGACAAAAGCAACGAAGAAAATCCACCGATAGAAGCTTGGGTGATGCAAAGTGTCGTTGAAGACACCGCCAGAAATCCTGTGTTATTAGCGTACAGCAAGGCTCGACAGGTGGCAGCCCCCATACAACCTGGCCAATAAAAAACCCGCGCTGATTACTCAGCGCGGGTTTTTTATCAAGCGTGGTAGCCGGAAGCTAATGGAGGTTATTTACCTCACATCATGCCGCCCATGCCTCCCATTCCGCCCATGCCGCCCATATCAGGCATTGCTGGAGTTTCTTTAGGGATCTCGGCAACCATGGCTTCAGTGGTGATCATCAGGCCAGCAACAGAGGCTGCTGCTTGCAGGGATGAACGAGTCACTTTGGCAGGGTCAAGGATACCCAGGTCGATCATGTCGCCGTATTCGCCAGAGGCGGCGTTAAAGCCAAATGCGCCTTCGCCAGCTTTGACTTTGTCGACCACTACGGAACCTTCGGCACCGGCGTTGGCGGCGATTTGACGGATAGGTGCTTCCATCGCACGCAGGGCCAGGGCAATACCGACGTTTTGGTCTTCGTTGTCACCCACGACGGTTACGTTGCTCAGGGCACGTACCAGGGCAACACCACCACCAGCAACCACGCCTTCTTCTACCGCAGCACGGGTAGCGTTCAGGGCGTCGTCAACGCGGTCTTTTTTCTCTTTCATTTCAACTTCAGAACCAGCACCCACTTTGATCACGGCGACGCCGCCGGCCAGTTTGGCAACACGTTCCTGCAGTTTTTCTTTGTCGTAGTCAGAAGTCGATGCGGCCATTTCGGCACGGATCTGTTCAACACGGGCAGAGACTTCGGTGCCAGAACCAGCGCCATCAACCACCACGGTGTTTTCTTTGCTGATAACCACTTTCTTAGCGGTACCCAGCATTTCAATGCCGACGGTTTCCAGTGACATGCCCACTTCTTCGCTGATCACTTGACCACCGGTCAGGATGGCGATGTCTTGCAGCATGGCTTTACGACGATCGCCGAAGCCTGGAGCTTTAACCGCAGCCACTTTGAATGTGCCACGCAGGTTGTTGACAACCAGTGTTGCCAGCGCTTGTCCTTCTACGTCTTCTGCCACGATCAGCAGTGGACGGCCGGACTTGGCAACGTTTTCCAGTACTGGAATCAGCTCTTGCAGGTTGTCGACTTTTTTGTCAACCAGCAGGATCAGTGGGTTTTCCAGTTCGGCGGTCATTTTTTCCTGGTTGTTGACGAAGTAAGGTGACAGGTAGCCACGGTCAAACTGCATACCTTCAACAACTTCCAGCTCGTCTTCGAAGCCTTTGCCTTCTTCAACGGTGATAACGCCTTCTTTGCCTACTTTTGCCATGGCTTCTGCAATCAGAGTACCAACCGTGGAATCTGAGTTGGCAGAGATGGTGCCAACCTGGGCAATGGCTTTGCTGTCTTCACATGGTTTGGCCTGGGCTTTCAGCTGTTCAACAACGGCAGAGGTTGCCTTGTCGATACCGCGTTTCAGGTCCATTGGGTTCATGCCTGCAGCGACGGCTTTCAGGCCTTCGTTGACAATGGCTTGTGCCAGTACTGTTGCAGTGGTGGTGCCGTCACCGGCTTTGTCGTTGGTCTGGGAAGCAACTTCCTTGACCATTTGTGCGCCCATGTTTTCGAACTTGTCTTCCAGTTCGATTTCACGTGCAACCGAGACACCATCTTTGGTGATGGTGGGTGCGCCAAATGATTTTTCCAGTACAACGTTGCGGCCTTTGGGACCCAGAGTCACTTTGACGGCGTTTGCCAGGACGTTAACGCCTGCCAGCATTTTTTGACGAGCATCGTTGCCAAATTTAACTTCTTTAGCGGACATAATGTTTTTTCCTCAAAATTTATTCAGTTACAAACGGGGATCAACAGGAAGCGTGAATCAGGCTTCCAATACGCCGTAGATGTCGCTTTCATTCAGAATCAGCAGTTCTTCACCATCGATGTCGATGGTGTTGGAACCGGAGTACTTGCCGAAGACCACGGTGTCGCCCACTGCAACTGCCAGAGCCTGTACATCACCATTGGTCAAAACGCGACCCGTACCAACAGCAACCACTTCTCCTTGATTCGGTTTTTCAGCAACAGAACCTGGAAGCAAGATACCGCCAGCGGTGGTTTGCTCTTCTTCCTTGCGACGAACAACAACACGATCGTGTAAAGGACGGATTTTCATTTGAGGTTATCTCCAATGTATAAAGCAATGTTTGCGGTGTGCGGGGCAGATGGTGTCATACACCCGCCCCAAATCTGTGTGTTTCGATAATTGGGACGCTGCGATGGTTTTCAACACCCGATGTGAAAAAAAATTGCATTTGGTGCTATTTGAACCCTGCACCACTCAGTCTTCGCGGCGATATTCACCTTCGATCACATCCGGACGGTGGCGATGCGGCTCGGGTCGGTCTGCAAACGGCGACGGGCGCTCTCCCATTGGCCGACTGGCAAAGCCACCACTTTCCATGACGACCCGTGGCTTGATCAGTTTGAGCACATGGCTGACCAATGCCAGACGGGTGGCCGGTACCAGCAAGGCACAGCCAACAGCATCGGTCAGGAAACCGGGGGTCAGCAGTAAGGCACCGGCCAGGGCCAGCAAAAATCCTTCTGCCAGCTCACGCGCTGGCAAGGTACCTTCCTGCATTTTCTGGCTGGCACGCATCAGTACATCCATGCCCTGTTTTTTAAGGATGTTGACACCAATAATGGCGGTCAAAAAGATGATCACCAGCGTCCAGATAACGCCGATATAACCACCCACCTTGATTAAAACGGCCAGTTCCAACAGTGGTACTACGATAAACAATACTAAAAACGGCACAATTGCCTCCTGGTCTGTACTTTATATTCTGTAGGGTTGGATACTCCCACGCCCAAAAATTCCACCCAATCGGATACGCAGAAGGCAACCAGAGCGCCTCGTTCTATGGTTAATCGGGGCGTAGTGGGCAAAAAGCAAGGGCTGGCAAGCAACAGATTACAATCCAGTGTAACCACTGTGACTACTCGTGGTGGTGAAAGCCGATCCAGCGTTGAATCTGCCGGCATTATTGCAGCATGAGGCATGGCTAACATTGATTGCAGTTTTAGGCCGGGGTGTCCAGCTCCCTGCCATTGTGGTTACACTGTCGGCCCAAAAACTTCCATAACAGGCCGTCTCATGGTCCGTGTGCCCCGGTTTGTGGCTCCGGTCACGCCCAACGATATCCGTTTGTTTACCCTGCTTGCCAGCGTTCCTGCTGGCCGCGTCGTTACCTATGGCCAGCTGGCCGAGATGATCGGTGCACCACGGCGTGCACGCTGGGTGGGTCAGATCCTGAAGCAATTACCCCAAGACAGTAGCTTGCCCTGGCATCGGGTAATCAATGCCCAGGGGCGCATCAGTCTGTCGATGCTGGAAGGCGGCCGCAGGCAGGCCGAACGCTTACGGGCGGAAGGTGTGGTGGTGTCGGCGGAGGGACGTATCAGTTTGCGGCTGTACCGCTGGATGCCATAATCAGGTACGACATTCAGGGCCATCCGGGTAACTGCTTGTCGAATCCTTGTTGGTTGTCGCCGTCTGGTTATGGAGCCATTGTATGCTGACGTCTGTTTTGATTGGTTTTGTGCTATTGCCCTTACTGGTAACCGCGTCCATCGCGGTCGTTGCCGAGCCACCGGCGGGGGTGATTGCCTACGCTTGCGTTGATTCCCGGGCTCAGGTGCTGCTGGCATATGATAACGGCAAGGATCGTAATGGCTGGGCCGCTTTTGGTGGCCATGGTGCCAAAGGGGAAAGTATCGCGGATACGGCTGCCCGTGAGTTCCGTGAAGAAACCAGCTGTATGTTTGCGACTCCGCAGCCAGCAGATCTTGAAGGACGTGAACGCTCACGGGTTGGCCCTTTTTATACCTATGTTGCTGAGGTTGAATATGTCGACCCCGCGGCGATTGCGGCGTCTTCCTGCGGCACAATCGGAGAACGCAAGGACTGGATCTGGGTCAATCTGGAAGATCTGGTCAGCGCCTTGCGCAGTGGTGATGACGTTGCCGATGCCCAGGTGGCGACTAAATCATATCCGTTGTGGTTTGCGGGTCGCTTGTCGTTACAACAAGCGTTACGTGATGGCTTGTTACCGGAATCCAGTGCAGTGTGTCTGCCGAAATAGTCCAATCCGACAGCAGAAACCAGTCAATCCAAAGCTCCCTCGCGCCGCTGAGATGCGGTAATTTCTGGCGGCTGCCTGTTGCTCTGTTTTTATTAGCCGGATATTGTCTGCCGCGTTGCTGCCCGCGGCACATAAGCTGCCATGTCGGATGCGGATAAAGCAGCCAAACAATAACAATCAATATCCTTGTTTACCGTTCAGGCCATCGCCGCCAAGCCAGCCTGTACTCTCATTATGCTGAGGTTTTTGCATGTTGGTGCTGGCCAAGATCCTGATTACTTTTTTAAGCGTTGTATTACTGGTGCGGGTAGCCGAAAAAATGAGCCCCCGGCACGCTGGCTTGTTGGCGGGCTTTCCACTGGGAACCGGTATCGCTCTGTATTTTTTTGGCTGGCAACAAGGGGCTGATTTTGCCGCCACCAGCGCGGTATTTACCTTGTCGGGGCTAACTTCGGCCGTTTGCCTGGCCTGGGGCTATTGGCGGGTGATCCACTGGCGTTCCGGCTTGGGCTGGGTGCCGGTGGCTATTGCCGCTGGCTTGTTGTGCTTTTTTACCAGCAGCTGGTTGTTGCAGCAATTGCCGCCACATCGTGGTGTAGGGCTATTGGTGGTTGTCTTGGCAATTTTGCTGTTTCGTACGCTGTTTGGCGTCATTCACGACACGGCGCCGACACGGCACGATCCTCATATTCACGCCACCTGGTTCCATCAGCCTCTGGTGAAACTGGTATTTCGTGCCGCCATGGCGACATTGACCATCTTGCTGATTACCGGGTTGGCGGATGTGCTTGGCCCGCAGCGCGCCGGGCTGCTGGCGGCATTTCCGGTGAGTTTTTTCCCGTTGCTGCTGATTTTGCACCTGGGCCAGGGGGCAAATGTGGTGGCGCGTACCATTCGTTCTTACCCGGATGGTTTGGGCGCTCTGGTGGTCTACGCCTTGTGTGTCAGCTACAGCTATCCACTGCTCGGGCTACACTGGGGCACGGTCGTCAGCTTGCTGGCTGCGACCCTGTATCTGGTTGTTTATGGAGCAATACGACAGCGCCTGCTGCGCCCTGCCCGATAGCTGGCTCACCATGATCCGGTGCAACGCTCTGTTTGCGTTGGCACCGGACAAGCGTCAGACACATTCTTTTTCTTTGCGCTGCAGGTGGTACTTGCGCATTTTTTCAACCAGTGTGGTGCGACGAATATTCAATTTTTCTGCCGCTCTGGCAACAACGCCATTGGCATCATCCAGCGCCTGTTGGATCAGCGACGATTCCAGCTCTGACAGATATTCCCGCAGATCCAGTCCATCCTCGGGCAGCACTGCAGTACTCTCCATCGATGCCTCTGCTTGAGCCGGGTCGGTATCGGCGGTTGTGGCCAGGGATGCCACTTCTTCGTCATCCAGATGGCGGAGTTTTTTCGGCAGTTCGTTTACCCCGATCACACCATATGGAAAAAGAATCGCCAGCCGCTCGACCAGGTTGGCCAGCTCCCGGACGTTGCCGTGCCATTCATGGCGGCACAACGACATAATGGCGGCGGAATTAAAACGAATGGATCCTCGCTTTTCATTTTCCAACCGTACAATCAGCTCATTCAGCAACAGCGGTAAGTCTTCAACACGTTCACGCAAGGAAGGCATTTCAATGGGGAAGACATTCAGGCGATAGTACAAGTCTTCCCGAAAATCGCCTTCTTCGATCATGTGTTCGAGGTTTTTGTGAGTGGCGGCAATAATACGAACGTTGGTTTCCAGGGTTTTATTGCTGCCAACCCGCTCGTAAGTGTGTTCTTGCAAGACCCTCAGCATTTTGACTTGCATGCTCAGCGGCATATCGCCGATTTCATCGAGAAACAGGGTGCCGCCTTCGGCCATTTCAAAGCGCCCGATCCGGTTGGCAATGGCCCCTGTAAAGGAGCCTTTTTCATGGCCAAACAATTCGCTTTCCAGTAGTTCAGCCGGAATGGCACCACAGTTAACCGGCACAAATGGCTTGTTACGTCGGCTGGAATGGTAGTGCAGGTTACGGGCTACGACTTCTTTGCCGGTACCGGATTCTCCCAGAATCAACACACTGACGTCTTTATCGGCCACTTGCATAATCAGCTCACGGACCTGCTGAATCGAGCGGCTGGTTCCCACCAGACTACGGAACAGCTGGATATCACGGCGTTCGCGGCGGCCTTCTTCCTGGGAATATTGTTCACGGTACAGCTGGCAGCGATGCAGGCTGTCCAGCAGGCTGTTGTAGCTGGGTGGCGATTCTACGGTGGCAATCACGGAACGGCGCACGGCATCCGGCAGGCTGTCCAGGCCATGATCTCGGCCAAGGCACAGAATTGGCGCGGCCTTGTCCCACTGATGCACGGCGGTTATAACGGTACGAAACAGCCCCTGGCTATCGTCCCCGATCAGCACAGCCGATATACGATGACTGTCGTCGGTGCGCTGCGTGACTTCTTGTTGCCAATGCTGGCTATCACTGACAATGACTTCTTCTCCAAGAAAGTCCAGAATCACCCGCATGTCATGACGACGCTGTTGATCATCGTCGATAAGCAGGATTTTTATATCTCTCCACATACGCAATCTTCCTTTATGTCAGGCATTGCCTCATTCTACTGCTGCTTCCAGAGCTACGGCATAACAACGCATTGTGTTACCGCTTGATCACTTCGGTAAAGCCAGCGATCGACGGATGCTGCGATATTATTCCAAAGCACGGCACGATCATGACGTCTGTTGAGGTATTCATAGACTGATGACCTTTCAAGAAGTGCGTATTTTGACTATATCAAATAATCAGAGCAGCCATTCAGCAGAAATGTCACGGCTGGTACTTTGGTTTTGTCTTGTTTTTAACGACAGGGCAGCGGCAGGCTGATGATGTGATGAAGTTGGCAGAAAAGCAGGCGTTGCAACCATGCAACGCCTGTTGCAACACCCATTGTTGGGTACTAGCGGATACTGCTGGACCAGTTTGGCAGGTCGGACGCCAGAACAAAGCGGCGGGAATCCAGTGTCAGGCGAACTGCCAGCATAAAGCCGAATTCGTTGAAGTCGGGAGACAGGCCATAAAAGACCCCTCCACCCAGCTGCGCACGCGGGTCGGCTTGCACCATTCCCACCAGTTCAAATCCCATATACATGCCACTGGCTTCGTTATCGGTATAGAACTCCGAGCACAGGCTACTCTCCAGCGGTAACAGAGGGGCGCAGTCTTCCTGGTGCTGCTGATAGCCGAAGCTGATCTTGCCTCTGGCGACAAAGTTGCGTTGTTCCCGTGTCTGGGCAGAGAGTTCACCGCCGTATTTGAACAACTGTTGTGGGCTGAAATAGCCACCATGGCCAATGGTGTATTTGCTCAGGTTTTGATCGAACCGTTGGAAGGTAAAGGTAGGTCCCAGTGTGATCCGTTCCCAGCTATCCCCAGTCCACTGTTTCTGGGCCCTGAGTGAGAATTCCATTTCATCGTTGGAAGCTACCTGTGTACCTGTCAGTGATGCGCTTTTCAGTCCCAGCGCCGCGCCATAATTATTGCTCAGATCCAGAAAAACCCCTGCCCGGACGCCCTTGCTGCTGACCGCTCCCCAGGCCTCGCCATCGTAGGGGTCATACATTCCGACATAGGAAAGAATTGATTCTTTCACCGAGCGAGAAAACAGTTCGAGATTGATATTGCCGCGCTGCATCTGGAAATCCACCCCCAATGCACCTTCTGTACGGGCGGAGATAGGCGCATTGCTCGGCGTCAGTCCAATGGAGAAATAGGGCGAGACTTTCCCTTCATAGCGGTAATCGAATTTCACATCAACCGCATTGCTGATTTCTGTTGTGGGGGTGTAGCCGTAGTCTTCTTCCTGGCCAGGGTAGTTACCCACCAGAGAATAGTCTTCCAGAGAACCACTGCTCAAATTAACCCCGGAAAGCTGCAAATCAAACATATGGCGGCGATAGCTGAACTCTCCGCTAAGCAACGGCAAACGCTGGGTATCCAATTGACTGGTCCCACTATCGCCGGAGCGGAAATAAAACAGCATGCCCCCCATCAAGCCTGGCGAGCTGACGCCTTTCAGTTCGGGGTATTTGTCCGGCGCTTCATCATAGGCGGTCAGGTAGCGTCCGGTGTTATAGGCTTCTTCACTGTTTTTGACCGTCAGCAACTCCTGCAAAGGGCCGGACTGGTCTTCCGCGGTTTTTTCCAGTTGTACCCGATCGGTATCATACAGGCTGTAATACAGCCCCTGGGCAACGTCTTCAGTCGGGTTCTCACGATAGGCTTTTTCGAACGCCAGGGCGGCGCTGTCCTTGTCACCCATATGGTAGGATGCCCAGCCATACATGGCCTCATCATCCAGACTGCGAGGGGCGTATTGCTCGGCTTCTTTCAGGTAGGCAATGGTGCTTTCATAATCCTCTTCATTAAAGGCCGCACTCGCCCGCTGTGACAGGATACTGCCCAGCATTTCGCTCATCAATGGGTCGCTGATGTTGTTACGCGCCAGTAATTCGGCTTCATCCAGATTCCCGAGACGCCCCTGGATCGTTGCCATGGCACGGGTGGTCTGTTCGGAAGGTGTCCAGTCGTGTGCTCGCTGGAACCATTCTTCTGCCTGAATCAGTTGCTCATCCCGGTACAGTGCCCAGCCAAACATCAGTGCAAAGCCACTGTCGCGCTGCGACATGACTTCTTCTTCAAAGTCTGGAATAGCATCAATGACAACACCGTCATCGCCATCCCGAGCCGCATTCAGAACCCGCGTACGCATCAGTTCCCGCTTCATCAGGGTCAGGTTGCTCTGGCTGATGCGATTACTCGTTCGGGTGTCTTCCTGTTCGTACATGGCATCAATTTCTGCCGCTGTCAGCTGCTGTTGCGCCCGGCGGAATGTATTAACACGGGTTTCATCTTCGCGGCAGTCTTTCATCATTGAAAGGTAAATCTGGCGGGTACTGTCCGGATCATCCAGCTCGTAGTAGGCGTCGGCCAGCGTCCAAAGATTGTAGTATTGCTCGCAGGTAAACAAGCCGGGGTCACGCTGGGACAGGTAGACAATACTACGCCAGTCTCCGTTCGCCATGGCCTGATCCAGTTCTTTTTTATTTTTGCCCGCTTCCAGCAATTCCATCATTTTGTCTGGCGGGTTCCATTCTGGCGATATTCTTTTCAGCTCGGTAATCTTGCTATCCATGCGCTGATATTCTTCCATTTGCAGCCATTGCCACAAACGCATTTCTTCCCGCCGTTGCGCTTCAAGTACAGGGTCGGGTGCGGCCTGAACCGGCGTCGTGCGTCGAGGTGCCTGGGGGGCAACCTGGGGCTTGGCCGCTTCAAGTGTTGGCAGATCGTCTTCCAGGATATTGGCTTGTCCGGAAGTACCAATCGCCAGAAACAGAGGTGCTCCATGGGCGGCAGTAAACGGATCTGCTCCTATTTCTGCCCCCTGCACTAGCTGAGTTGATGAAACTATCAGGCCACCCAGTAGCCAGAAACGAGGTGTCGATAATATCATTTAAGAAATTGCTCCTTATAGGCCACCCGGCTGAGTAACAGCAGGCTGGCGGAATAATAATCCTGACCGTGAATATCTTTGGTAATTGCTGTATTCGGAGCAGCAATCTGACCTTTACTCTGGCCGTTATCAATTGCCCTGTCGGTCAGCTGCCAGATTGCCCGAAAGCCATCCGGGGCGGGATATTCCGCTTCTTCTCCAGACAGGATATCAACCCAGGCCGGCATATATTTGCGTTGACTGGTTTGCTGCCAAAAGGTACGGCTGTTGTGTAACACGTCCGCGTCTTTTTCCCCTGACCACACCAGATACAACGGCAGGCGTATTGCCTCATAACCAAAACGTGGTGGGCGTTTCATGGCAGGAACCGGTGGCGTAATAGCAGTCATTTCAATCCAGTCTGGCGGCAGTTGCCAGCGGCCTCGTGACGCTATCTCGGTTAATTTCTTGCCATCATCAATCAAAGCTTGCCAGCGGCGGTCTGGCACCAGTTGCGCCAGCTCCTGTAAGGCCGGGTACACCCAGTACGACAGGTTAATCTGCCAGCGATTACCATGCTGAAAACCGTATTCGGCGGGCATCAATATTGTGTAGGCCCCCAGCTTCAGGATCAGCTTATCGAGAATATCTACCGTAATCCGTCGCGCCGCTTCATGATAGTCGGGATTATTCCAGCGCTCCGATCCACGCAGCAAAGCCCAGGCAATCAGTAGATCACCATCGGTGGCATTGTTTTTGTCTTGTACTCCATGGGTAGCAGACCAGTTCCAGGCAAATAGCCGGTCATCCCGTACTTGCAAGTGTGTGCGGGTCCAGCTCCACAGTTTGCGAAAGCCGGACCGATCACCATAGGCAGCAGCCAGCAACATCGCATAGCCCTGCCCTTCCGAGTGACTGATGCCTTTGTTACCGCTATCCATTACCGCTCCACTGGTTTGTACAAACGCCTGTTTGTACTGTTCCCAGCCATTATCCATCATGGCGACCGATTGACTGGCACCACACACTGCAGCGATTGCTACACTCAGGTAGCAAAACGCATGTACCAGTCGATGCATTAGTGATGGGTTTCCCTGAAGCGTGTCAGCAACCAACGGATAAACAGGGCAAGCAGCAGCAGGAACAGCAGCAATACGCCGATAAACATCCATGGGTCAGCGGACAAGTGATAGATCAGCCAGTTTGAAAATCTTGGTTGACCGATATGATAGCTCTCTCCCAGAGAGCGGGCGTAAACCTCTTCTTCTCCTGCCTTCCAGGCCGTTACATCCCCTTGCACGTTACTCCAGATTTCCGGGGTAATCAGCTCTCGCGAAGTTGCCAACAAATTCTTGCCGGAGCCAGCGGTGAACAAGGTAACGGTATTGGCGTAGTCGCCCCCCTGGAATTGCATCAGCAAACCGAAATCACCCAGGCCATTCCCCTGCAGGGATGGATTGACATAGTTAAATTCGCGAGCACCGTACTCATCCGCGTTTATCCACAAACGCGAGCCTTCGTAACGCGGCTGCTGACCGGCTTCGGCGGCACGGGCGTATTGCAGCAGGCTTTCTTCACCCAGCTTGATGGGTGCCAGTTTCAACAGATTGGCATCCAGACCTTGTACCGTACCCACAACAATCAGATTGTCGCTATCCAGACCACTGAGGTCACCAAGGCGGTATTGCAAGTCGGTCGATACATGCCGCATGACTTCTGCCAGCTTGCCCATCAAGGTCCAGGAAGCGGCCAAAACATCAGAATCATTACTGCTCAAACCCACTACGGTCGTTTCACCATCATCGTTATAGCTGTAAGGGTAACCAGTGGTGGCCAGCAATTTCATGTTCGGCATTTCGACATAGCTGTCCAGCCCACTGAATTCAATGGTGGTATCGTCGTACAGGGTAAAGAGCAAGTTGGCATCATTACGCAGTTGGCACTCGGCCGAGCTGTCGGTCATCATCCGAGCCGCAAACGTCAGGGTATTCATACCTGGCTTGAGCGACCGGGTCGGAATCGTAATCGTGTGACGACGAACCGCTTCGCCTTCAATTTCGCTGAGGCGAACCACGTTTTCAAAACGACCGTTAATAAAGATATTGAATACCGAATCACCCCGCATGCCAGCGCCATAAGCAAAATGCAGGTTCAGATCCACACTGCTGGTCTCTGCCACATAGGTGTCTGGTGGCAGCATGATCCCTACATCAACACTACCGCCTCCAGCACCACTCATGGTGGTGGTTTCGTAACCAAAATCATAGAGCCGGTAGGTCGTATTCTGGGACACCATATTGGAGGCCGCAAAACGTGGCAGGTGATCCATTTTCAAACCATTGAAATTGGCTACGGCCTGGTCGGGCAGAGGAAAATTCATATAACCAAGAATACGTGCGGCAATCGCCACGTCTTCTGCCTGGATGCCGGAAACCACCATAATAAAGTGCTGGGGGTCTTCATCCATGGGGAACACGCCGAGGTAAGGGCCAGAAACTGTGCTCGACCAGCGGCTACCCAACATTTGCTGCAAGTCGGCCTGGGTTCCGATGATGATGGCATCACGTCCACGTAACGGTTTCTGATCAAGGTATGGGAACTGGTAATTTTTCAGACGCTTTTGGTCGGAGGTATTTTTATACTGTAATACTTCATGGAAGATTTGTGGCGTTTTATATTCCAGATGCACCGCCGCAGCCTGAGATACCATGGCCCCCCAGGTTGCGTAGTCAGACGTCGGGAATACCGGTGTAGCCACGGTCAGTTGGTAATCACCCAGCCAGCGTTGATCAAACAGCGAGTCAATCTCTGACAGTTTCGGGTTTACCTTGGCCAGCTCACCTTCAAACTTTACATAAGAATTCTGGGTATCCAGCTGTGACCACAGCTCTGGAGCGTCCGGGTCTTCACAGTTGGATTCGTAATGCTGAACGATATTAAAAGAGATCAGGTTATACCCCGATTTGAAACGCTTGCTGGGCAGACGAATATCAGCGATCCCTTCCGGGCGAGCCGGGTTCAGCGGTATTTGGGCAACCACACTTTCATTCAGTTTGACAACCAGTTGTGAGCGCTCACCAACCAGGGCGATCGAGTTGACGTATTCCAGATGCAGTACCACCTTGTCTGGCACCATCCGTTCAGACAAAGGAATGTAGACCGGGAAAATTGTTTGGGTACCACGCAAGTCAATAGGGTTGGTTTGCCCAACCAGCTTGGCCAGTGTCATGGTATTCGGCGGCAATGCCGCATTACTGGCCCCCAGAGCCAGGGTTGTCCAGCTCAGTAAACCAGCCCCTAGAAGCGTCATTAACCAAGCGCGAAATAAAGACTGAATCATGTTGTCACTTTTCCCGTTACTTAAATGGTACGAAACACAGCATTCACAGCGCTGCCTGTGGTTCCGTTCGATTTTTCTGTTAGCCATGCACTGGCCAGATATCAAGCGCCACGCAACTTGCGCCGCATGGCCGCCATGGTATCAATCCATAGTTGCCGAAAATGTGCCGCGGAACTGCGTGCCCCGGAACTGAACAGAAACCAGAGAGTTTCTCTGACGGTACATGTTGGCATCCGCGCTGCCCGTTCCTTGACCCATAATTCACTGTCACCGTAAACAAGCGCCACCAACTGACGCTTGTGATCCAACTCATGCAGATCCACCTTGATACCAATAACAACACTGTCATCAGGTTTATGGACCGTAGCGATAACTGAGCCTGGCAAATTCACTTCTGCTTCCATGGCGGCACTGTAAGCACGCACCACCAGCTCTTGCCCGGTCAAATCCATATTCAGTTTCTGGAATACACTGCCCTTGATGCGAACACCCAGGCCACCGGAAGACATATCAACAATAGTAGCAGGGACTGACTTGCCATTCACAATCACGCGAGCAGCAATATCGGCATTAACCCTGGGTTCCTGACGCCGCTGCTTCAATTCATACAGGGCTCCGATTGCACACACCATCAGTGACAGGTTAAAAGCCTCCCAGAACATGGTGATCAGAATCACATCGCTGTCTTGTGGAATCACCTGCAAACGGATAAATCCAGCCGTTAACGAGGCCAGGTTAAAGGCCAGCAACCAGTAAAACGGCCCGGCAAGCGAGGTAATAAAGTTCTCATCCATGAACTCCCCTTTTGGCGTTACCGCAAACTCCGGTGAACGAGGGCTTTTGATTACTTCAAGAATCGCGGGCAGGGAATACAGGGACTGCATCAACTCATACAATTCCGACACCAGGGCCCAACGGTATCGACCAAACAGGAAGTCGGTCACGATCAGGGCACCCATCAAGTGCGGCAAGGCATAGGAGAAGAACTCGGTCATGTTGGCGTCGTAGATTTTCAGGCCAAAAAACAGGTACGCCGATGGTGCAACCAAAAAGGTAGCCCGCGCAAACGGGAAGAACCAGAACCCGGAGCTACTGGTGTAACACAGCCTTTGCCAGGGTTTTAATCCTTTAAAAAACAAAGGGTTTTTCAGCATGAAGATCTGCACCATGCCTTGCGCCCAACGCATCCGCTGCACCACAAACCCGGAATAGGTTTCAGGCTGCAAGCCAGCAATCATAGGGCGGTTGACATAAGCACTACGGTAACCTTTGGCATGCAGCAAAAACGCGGTTTCTGCATCCTCGGTAATGGAATCCCCGGAAATACCACCCACTTCCAGCAGGTATTTTCGACGAATAAGTGCGGCAGAGCCGCAGAAGAAAGAGGAGTCCCAAAAATCCAGACCTTCCTGGATAACCCCGTAAAACATCTCGTTTTCCCCCGGCATTTTACCGTAGGTCTGGAGGTTTTTTTCCACCGGGTCAGGGTTGATAAAAAAGTGGGGGCTTTGCACCAAAAACATCTTGGGATCATTGATCATAATACCGACCATGCGCTCAAGAATATCTCGGGTCGGTACGTGGTCGGCATCCAGAATCAGAATGTGTTCGCCGTTGGTTTTTTCCAGGGCCGCGTTAATATTACCGGCCTTGGCATGGTTGTTCTTTTCCCGGGTCAGGTAGGTCGCGCCGATACGCTCGCACATGGCCTTCAGAGTGTCGTAACGTTCCTGGGAGCTGCTAGCACGCTCAGGGTCTTCAGAATTCCGGCGGCCGACGGTACCACCATCATCCAGCAAGCAAACGTTCAACTTGTCTGCGGGATATCTGACTTGCAAGGCAGCCAGCAGGGTAATTTCCAGCATTTCCTGGGGTTCGTTATAGCTGGGAATAAAGATATCGACGGATGGTATTTTATCCGGGTCGTCCGGCAGAGGAATATGCTCGCGTTTCCTGCCTTGTATATTTACAAAACTCCCCAGGAAGGAAATAATAATGCCGTATATCTCAGCCATAAACAGAATAAGCATACAAATAAAGCTGAGCAAATCGTAATAGGTGATTGTTTCCTGCTGGCGCCAGGCAAAATAGCGCATGGAAACAAAAAAAGCAGTAATAAGAATAAGAATCCGGAGCAATCGTTGCACTTCAATCGAGCCATTGTTTCTTATGACCCGGCTTTCAAAAAAGCGCAAGAGAATAACGACGCCCACCATGCTGTAGGCCAGGACCGCTTGAGACGCAACATCCACGCGCAGCTGGGAGATGTACAGGCTGAGGAGGATAACGAGCACCCCTCCTCCGCCCATCAACCAGCCTCGTGCACGATCCGACAAATCAATCTTCATGAAATCCCCGAATAATCGTTGACGGGCAGCTGCTGCCAGGCCAACGAGACAATATTTACATCATGACCATGCACTGTCATTTTTTTGTACACATATGAGTTAAAATAGATCAGAGACATGACAATTGCAAAGCAACAATAGACGAAATGGCCACATCCCCTGTTTTTTTATATATGCATTGACGAAGTACAATTTATCAGATTGGCATGTAATCACAAATATTTATGACGCCACTCTGGCTATCTGCATTCGTAACCCTGTGTTTTATCACAGCCCACCAGGCAAACCGTGCCTGAACCACCGCCTTGCCTGACAGAATACCGCCCGGAACAACAACCAGCGCTGCCCTGTTACGGTAAAATCAGACTCACCATGCTGGCGTATTTGGACGGCACAGGAAAGCTCATGCCTTGTCCATATTCATGCAACAGCATTGAGAGCCAGCGACGTGATGTGATGATCCGTTCAAATGCAATGCGGGTACGGCCATCTTTTGTCTCCAGTCGATACCCTTCCAGGCAGATCCGTACGGATTCTGTTTCGCCTTCCAGTAACAGCGTCACCTGGATATTGCGCTGCTGTTTGTCCAGTTCGATATGCTCTACCGCTCCGGCACCGACCAGTTTTTTCTCGATCAGGGCCGTTAGTCCCTTGTTAATCATGCTGCCCAACACGCTGATACCACTCTGCTGAAAAACGCCCATCATACCTGATGCTGCCACGATTGGCAGATGCCTGATGACGTTATTCAACCTCTGTAAATGCTACTTCCGACCAACCTCCAGCCCGGATAATCCCGCAGCCATCACAACCTCATGGCTCGCTACCGGGTTTGAAAACCCTGGTTTCCCAGTGTGCAGTCTTTGACAACTGTCAACTTCAAACGAAAATTTCAAGTGCACAGCCAACACGACAGAAACATTTGTCTCGTTTAGATGTATAATTTCAGCAATTAACATCCAATGCCGGAGTTTCCCAGAACGAACCGTGCACCATGCTGTCAGCTCTAATACAACGTTTGATAGCTGGGTGCAACTGGTGTTTATCCCCGCTGGCTTGAGCGAGTGGTAACAATATACATTAGTAGCAGTCCTTGAGAGGACAGTTGTACGGATTCCGCAGTCTGTGTATAAAGCCCCGGCTCTGCATCAACTTACCCGACCACCTGTCTAACTGTAATATCTATATGGTTTTGGGGCGGCAGGCCAAAAGCCTGGGAGTTGATCGCAACAGGAATACCGGCATTCCCGGATTCCTGATAAAACGACTTTCTGATCAAAAGGCGAAATCGTAATGACTACACAACAGGTCGATGTACTCCTGGTTGGCGGAGGAGTGATGAGTGCGACCCTGGGTACGCTGCTAAGCAAGCTCGATCCAACGCTCAAACTCATGATGGTAGAACGTTTGGATCATGTCGCTCATGAGAGTACCGATGGATGGAACAACGCAGGTACCGGTCACGCTGGTTACTGTGAACTCAACTACACCGCAGAAGATGCCAACGGTAATGTGAGCATCGATCGGGCATTAACCATCAATGCCAATTTCGAACTGTCGCTCCAGCTCTGGAGCTACCTGGTCGAAACGGGAGGTCTCCCACAACCCACGCAATTCATCAACACCACGCCCCACATCAGCTTTGTATGGGGTGAAAAAAACGTTGCATTCCTGCGTCAGCGTGCAGAAAAACTGTCCGCTCACCACTTGTTCAAAGACATGGAATACAGCGAAGACCCAGAAGTACTGAAGCAGTGGATACCACTGGTGATGAACGGCCGCGATGCCAATGAGAAAGTTGCGGCGACCCGTATTGCCTACGGTTCTGACGTTGATTTCGGCTCCCTGACTCGCAACCTGGTTCAGCAGCTGGAGCAACAGGACAACTTCAATCTGCTAGTGAACCATGAAGTGGTTGATTTCGAACGTCACCAGCAAGAAAAACGCTGGACGGTGGCACTGCGAGACCGTCAGTCTGGCAAAACCAAAACCGTCAATACCGGTTTTGTTTTTCTTGGCGCCGGTGGTGGTTCCCTGCCACTGCTGCAGGCTTCAGGTATCGAAGAAGCAGAAGGTTATGGCGGCTTCCCGGTCAGTGGTCAGTGGCTGGTCTGCAAAGACAAGAAAATTGTCTCGCAGCATCATGCCAAAGTGTATGGCAAAGCAGCCATCGGTGCTCCTCCGATGTCGGTTCCCCACCTGGATACCCGAATTATCAACGGTGAACCCGCCTTGTTGTTCGGTCCTTATGCCGGGTTCACTACCAAATTCCTGAAAGCTGGCTCCAAGCTCGACCTGATCAAATCCGTTAGTACCAACAATCTGTTTCCAATGATGTCGGTTGGTATCCATAACATGGATCTGACCAAGTACCTGATCAGTGAAGTGATGCAATCCCACGATAACCGGGTAGAAACATTACGCGGCTACTTCCCTGAGTGCCAATCCAGCGACTGGACACTCGCCCACGCAGGACAACGTGTGCAAGTCATCAAGAAAGACGCCAATGGCAAAGGGAAACTGGAGTTTGGTACCGAACTGGTATCTGCTGCGGATGGCTCTCTGGCGGCCCTGCTGGGAGCATCTCCAGGTGCATCGGTTGCAGCTTATGCCATGCTGGAAGTTCTGGAAAAATGTTTTGCCGACAAAATGACCGGCGCCTGGCAGGACAGGTTAAAAACCATGATTCCATCCTATGGCCAGTCTCTGATCGAAGACAGCGAACTGCTGGAGCGTGTACGCCAACGCACATTAAGTACGCTTGAACTGAAGCCATAAATACAGCATCAGCATCATCACGTCACAAAAAAGCCCCTCGCCTGAAGGGGCTTTTTTTGTGACTCTCCCCTTTTCTACTCCCTCTTCATACCCGATGGACCATATTGCAATAACAGGCAATGGAATCTGCACAACCACCGCATCAAACCACCAGGCTAAAAACTCCAGTAAACCGCCCTTTTATTCACAACCACTTATCTTTTATTTACAGCCGCTTGTCTTCTTTTTAAGCATTTTCCACGTTATCCCTAAAAACAAGCCTCAGCCAGGATCGACATAAGATAAATAAACAAAGTGACAGTTCTAACAAAACCTACACCCAACCCAACATTTTAGGACCAGATAAAACAAATCCTTGAATTACTGTCACCAGAATAATCACCGCTCGTCATGCCTGCCCTGGATATAGGGTCAACTTGTGTCATCAAGCCCACGAACAATACCTATCTTTATATTTGGGAGTGAGTTTGCCAGCCATACAGAGACATGGCATATTCGCCGCCATCAGCCACCTACGGCTGGAGTGAATGGTTTGAAAAGGAGTATGAACCATGATTATGTCTTCACATGCCCTCCCGGCTACATACACGTCTGGCCACCATTCATCAGGCTTCACCCTGATTGAGTTGATGATCACCCTTGCTGTATTTGCCATCGTTATGTTCGCCGCGGTGCCATCCCTCACCAGCTTTATGAGCCGCTCAGAACTGACAGCCGAGACCAATCGGTTTATGGGAGCTCTGGTTCTTGCCCGCACTGAAGCGGTCAAACGTAATACCCATGTCGCACTATGCCCCAGTAACGACCAGACCAGTTGTAACTCCACCTCCTGGAGCGATGGCTGGATCACCTTCCAGGATACCAATGGCGACGGTACGCTGGCGTCAGACAATAGCGAAGAAATCATCAAATACGCCGACGCGGCTTCCAACGTCAAGATCTATCCGGATACAAGCTTCAGCAAGGTCATTCGCTACAAGGCTGATGGAAATATCAACAATACCCCCGGCGAGATTGTTATTTGTTCCGAGCAAGCACCTGCCGAAGTCAATGCCCGCGAAATCGAAATATCCTCCGGTGGCCGCCCCAGTATTACTGCCACCCAAAAAACCAACTGCTGATGGAGACAGGTATGTTTTCAACACTGCATTCCGTCGAACCCGTACCTTACCGACAGTCCGGCTTTGGACTGATTGAAGTACTGGTATCTATCGTGATTGTGTCCATTGGCCTGCTCGGACTGGCCGGACTACAAACCCGGGCCTTACAAGAAAACAACGCTGCCTATCTGCGTTCCCAAGCCGGCATTCTGGTCTACGACATGTTCGAGCGCCTGCGTTCAAACAGCCAGGGAGCGGCCAGTGACAACTACAACACCGCAACAACCAGTACGACCGATGACACCCTGGCGGCTACAGACCTGCTGGACTGGAAAAGTGAAATCAGCCGTACCTTGCCCAATGGAGCCGGGGTTGTTTCTTGCACCACTGACAGCACGGTAGCGACCACGACCTGCAACGTCAGTATCAGCTGGGATGACGTTTCGGTCATCAGCGATAACAGCGGTGACGATGACGACAAAGACGATGGCCGCACACTCACCATCAATATGGTCGCAGTATTATGAGATTTGAAACGGTAACAGTCGGAAAAACACACGGCTTTTCTCTTGTTGAGCTGATGATTGTCCTGGTATTGGACGCAGTCATAATCGCTGGGGTTTTTTCAGTATTCCAGAGTAATCAGGCGGTCTACCGGACCAACGATGCCATGTCGCGCTTACAAGAGAATGTCCGCATTTCCTACGACTACTTGTCCAGGGAAATCCGCATGGCGGGTTCAGGTTATTCCTGTCTCAGCAGTATCGATGCGGTCAACAACGTATTGAACAATGCCACTGATTTTGACCAACAGTTCGACACTATTGTCCGGGGTTATGACAACACCGAAGACAACCTCCCAAGCGAATTTTCGAGCAAGGTCAAAGATGGAACCGACGTACTGGTAGTACGAGGCTCCTACGGTACAGGTGCCAAGCTGGAAAGTGCCATGGACAGTAGCACTGCAGTCCTCAGCACCACTGTCATGGACCCAACTCCTTTTGGTACCGGGGATATTGTCGTTATTACCGACTGCCGAACCGCATCGATTTTCCAGGTCACCAGTTATACCGACAGTACCGGCGAAACCGTACATGATGCCGGTGGCAGTACAACACCAGGCAATGCAACCAGTAGCTTCCCTTATGCTTATCCGGTCGGCTCATCGGTTATCAAGGTCCGTACCACCAGTTATTACGTCGGCACCAACGAAGACGGTAACAGCGCCCTGTTTGTACGCAATACAGATGAAGGCAGCGCGGAAACCTATGAAATAGTCGAAGGGATTGCTGATATGCAACTGGAATATGCCGTAGACACCAATAGTGACGGATATCCGGACGGTTATAAAACCGCCGCCGATATCTCAACCAGCCAATGGGATCAGGTTATCAGTGTACGGGTCAGCCTGTTAGCAGAAAGTCTGGAAGATAACGTCACCGAAACGCCAACACCGTATCAGTTTTACCAGCGCGATAAAGACGATCTCCTGGAAGACATAACGCCAACAGATCGAAAAATTCGCCGTAGCAGTAATTTTGTTGTCGCGATTCGCAGTCGCGTCAGTAATACATAAAGTCATTCATCTGACAGAGCAATAAAGGTATAGCAAGATGTTATTCCACAAGGCAGTGGCCCTTCGGCAGCAAACAGCAGCGATATCCCCCCGACCCCACCAATCCGGGTCCGCGCTTATTATCAGTATTGTTCTCCTGTTAATACTGACCATTACGGGTATTTCAGCGGTGCAATCCACCACATTGGAAATCCGTATGGCATCCAATAACGAAGACCGCAATCGGGCATTCCAGGCAGCAGAATATACCCTGACCCAGGCCAAGCAATACGTCACCACACTGGTTGAGAACGGAGAAATCGACACAACGTTTGGTGTAAAAAACGGCCTGTATCAAACCCTCACCATTTCCGATGACGGTGCAGGCAGCGCCGATTGTGATACCTCCACCCCTTGGCTGACTCAAAGTGCCCAGTGGGATGACGATGATTCGGTCAGCCTGTATGAATATGACAGCAGCACAAAAACAGCACTGTCTGCCCTGAATTTATCCCAATCACCACGTTTTATGATCGGCTTCGACAACGATACCGATACATCCAGCCCTTGCTACTCCAGCACCGATGCCGAGGGTTACTCCAACAGCATAGGCAGTACTGGGGCTGCTTATCAGGCTGACCGTTTTACCATCACTGTTGCAGGCTACGGTTCTCAACCATCCACTCGTGTGCGGTTACAAGCCGTTTACAGCATCCTGCACTAGGAGCCTTACCGATGAAATCACTCCAATATCTTGCTCATTTGTGTGTACTTGCTTCTTTTACTCATCAGTCACTGGCCGGAGCCTGCTATCCGACGACCTCAACCTCCGTCGGAGGCGCTGCCTTTTCTGTGCTGGAAGATGGCACCATCAGCATTGGCTCAGAGGGAGATTCTAAAACCTGTCAGGTCACCTTTTCAGGCAGTTCCAATGTTAACGTTGTCAGCGACGATCTTTACCAGGCAGATCCGAGTAAAACGGATTGTGGCCTGACTGCCAGCGATACAACACTGGATCATCTGACCCTGCCCACTTTTTTAACCACCAGTAGTTCTTCTATTTTCAGATACAAAAATAGTGGTGATACCTTTCAATACCCGAGCAACTGGTATCGTCTTGATAACAGCAAAACCCAGTTTTGCGTCAATGGTACTTCGCCTTGCACCACAGATATTGGTTATAACACCCCAGACGATGAGGTAGCCAGTTATCTCCTTAGCATTCAAAACAGCGGCAGTACCTATACCGCTGTATTTGATAACCGACAGGGTAGTGAATGGCAGGAAATAGAAGGAGGTACTGGTAGCCAGGGAGAAATTTATTTTAACTATGCCGTCACAACACCCGAGACTCCTTACCGTATCAACTACCTGAATATATCCAACACCGATGTTATCTATTTTGAACCTGGTAGCTACTATATTAACAAGATGTACTTGGCCGACCGAGTAACCATCGAGGTCGCCATGACAGAAGAGGATGGCAGTGCAGCAGGTGATGGCAGCGGCGTTGTAAAACTGTACTTGTATGATGGCACATCCATCATAGGTAACGGCGCTTGTATCAATGTCGCCGGTTGTGAACCTGGTAATCCAGATGAGCGTGATGACATACAATACCCAGAACGCCTATATATATCCGTATACACCGGTGATTTTACAATTAATGACCAGGCTCAGGTTGCTGCGGGTATCTATGTTGATGACGGCACTCTTGAAATAAAAGCCAACTCTGGAACCTATTTTGTCGGAGAAGCCTTGGCATCCGATATCCAGGTAGGAAACAATTCGGGCGTGGAATATGCCTACCAAAATACCGGTATGTTTACGGAACTGTATATTGATTCGGCAGCTGAATCGGTAACACCAAATGACGGCATCTACAGTCTCGCATCTCCTGCGGTCAACCCGTCCTCCAATATTGGTGATCTGTCGTATATTCCTTATCAGACCGATGATACAACCGATGTCTCCTCGACAGACAGCCTGACAATGGACACAACATCAGACTATTACGGTACCGGTATTACCGGCCACCTGATGGCCTTTCCGCTTACTTCCAGTGGCACCAGCAGCACCGCAAGCTGGGATGCCAACGACCAAATGACCACCGACCTGCGTGAAGAACGTCTCTGGTCAACGGATGCTTCTGGCAACCTGGTGAAATTTGCCAACCTGGACGATGCTGCCTTTGGGACTCTGTCGGATTTGGCCACAGAAACAATCATAAATTACACCATCACCCCCAATTATGCAGATGGCAATTATCTGGGCGACCGGGATTCAGGTTCATGGATCGGAGCCCCCTATACCACTCAGCCTGTGATACTCGGTGATCTGGTTATTTTTCATACCGATGATGGTTTTGTCTACGCCATTAACAGTAGTAGCGGCGAACTCCAGTGGGGCTTTATGCCTCGACCTCTGGTTTCCTACCTGGATGATTACAGCAGTTTTTACACCCAGCACTATATGGAAGGTCAAATTGCCACGATTGGTGATGATATTGTGGTTGGGTCAGCCAAAGGTGGAGCCCTTCACTATGCCCTCAAGCTGAGCTCCAGTGGCGGGCTCAGCAGCGTACTCTGGGTTGAAGAAAGCGGCGGCGACAACCCTCACCGCCCCATCACATTTACCAATAATGATAAACAATATGCCCTCTATGTCACCAACAGTACCGACATAGTCGTGCAAGAACTGACTTCAGGCGCCTCTCAAAAAGTGTACGACGTATCATCCAAAACCAGCCAGATCACCTCTATGCCTCTGGCTTACCAGTACTACAGCAGTGATGGCAGCAGCAACAAACAAAATATTGAAGTCTCGTTTGGTGATAACGAAGGTAATGTCTACAGCGCTTTGGTCGTTAATAATGGCTCACTGAAAAACAGCCCATCCTGGTCCAAGGTAGGTAACGTGGGCACCTCATCCACGGTGGCAAAAAGTGTGCTCTGGTTACAATCTGCCACGTTAGCCGGAGATGATTATCTGGTGGCCCAAACCACAGAACGTATGAAAGTCTTCCGCTTGCCCGCCGCAGAAAACAGCTGGCAATCCGACTGGATCAGCATGGTAGGTGAGTCTGGCTACTGGAATGACAGCGGTGCCAGCTACACCAAGGAAACCGATCACAGCAACAACTATGAGCATATCCAGCTACTGGAAGACGACGTTACCATTACCGACCAGGTTGAAATTGCAGCCAGTGTGATTTTCCTCCCTCTGCAACGGGATACCGAAGAGAGCTGTGATGCTTATTACTACTTGTATGATCTCGACACTGGCCTGTTTCCAAGCAATGTATTGCATAACGATGCCACCGTGGATGGTAGCAATGTCAATATAGGAACAGGGAAGGCATACACACCGACTGTTGTGGTGATTGGCGACACCATCACATTACAGGGGCACAGTAGCGAAAACACCACTACCGATCTGGGGATAGACAATGCATTTACATTCACCACTGGTAACCAAGGCTGGTCTGGCTGGAGGGAGCTGCTTGATGAATAACGCCCAATACGCCGCTAGCCGCGGCGTTACTCTGATCGAACTAATGGTCACCATAACGATTATTGGTATTTTGTTTGTTGTTGGTATTCCCAGCTACAACAACTATGTCGTCAAAACCAACCGTAACGCGGCGGCTTCCTGCTTACTGGAAGTATCCCAGTCGCTGGAAAAACGTTATGCCGCAGCAACGGCCTATACGGGTGATACACCAAGCAACAGCTGTATCAGTGGTGTCAGCGACAGTTACACCATCAGCTCTAGTCTTGAAACCCATGCTTTCACGCTCAAGGCAACACCAACCGCCAATCAGGAAGACTGGGCCTGTGGCATCCTGACCTACAACCAGGCAGGAAACAAAGGCCTGGAAGCCCATAACGGAGTAACCGGTACGACTGACCTCTGCTGGTAATTGCGATGCACAAAAAACGGCGCCGAAGCGCCGTTTTTTGTGGGTACTCAACCGAGCAACATCATACTGACCGGTTATGCACCAAAGTAGCTGATCATCACACCAGCAGCCACCGCCGAGCCGATCACACCAGCAACGTTCGGACCCATGGCATGCATCAACAGAAAGTTCTGGGGATTAGCTTCCAGTCCTACCTTGTTGGAGACTCGCGCCGCCATCGGTACTGCTGATACCCCTGCAGAACCAATCAGTGGATTGATTGGATCCTTGGATACCTTGTTCATGATTTTGGCCATCACAACACCGGTAGCGGTACCAACACAGAATGCCAGCATGCCCAATACCAGAATGCTCAGGGTATCCAGATTCAGGAACTTGTCTGCGCTCATCTTTGAGCCGACACCCAACCCCAAAAAGATAGTCACCACGTTGATCAAGGCATTCTGGGCAGTATCACTGAGACGATCCACCACACCAGACTCCTTCATCAGATTACCGAAGCAGAACATACCCAGTAAAGGAGCTGCAGAAGGAAGCAACAAGGCAACCAGAACCAACAAGGTAATAGGGAAGATAATCTTCTCGGCCTTGCTGACCGTGCGTAATTGCACCATCTGGATTTTACGCTCTTCCACTGAGGTCAGTGCCTTCATGATCGGTGGCTGGATCATCGGAACCAGAGCCATATAAGAATACGCTGCCACGGCAATCGCACCCAATAACTCAGGTGCCAGCTTCGATGCAATAAAGATCGAGGTTGGCCCATCCGCACCACCAATAATACCGATCGCAGAAGCCTGCTGCATGGTGAAGTCCATCACCCCGATATCCGTAAAGAAGGCAGCCCCAAACAGGGTACCAAAAATACCAAACTGGGCCGCAGCACCAAGCAACAGGGTTTTCGGGTTAGCCAGCAACGGACCAAAATCCGTCATTGCCCCGACACCCATAAAGATCAGTAGCGGAAACAGCCCGGTTTCAATACCGGCATGGTAGATGTAGTACAACAGACCTGCCGGAGCATCCAGGTGACCATGCGCATCAAATACCGGCGGCGCATAAAAACCAGCCCCGGGAATATTGACAAAAATGGTCCCCACCGCGATTGGTAGCAGTAGTAATGGCTCAAACTGAAACTTTGGATGTATGGCCAAAAACAGCAGCAAGCAACCAATCAGGATCATGGCACCCTGGCCAAGCTCCATCTGATACAAGCCGCTGTCATGCCACAGGTTAATCAAGCTTTCCATTCAGGCACTCCTTACGCGAGGTTGTACAGAGTGTCGCCCACTTTCACTGACACACCTTCTTTGGCTGAAACACCGGTCACCGTACCTGCTCGAGGAGCGCGCACTTCGGTTTCCATCTTCATGGCTTCCAGAATCACGACAACATCGCCTTCTTCCACCTGATCGCCAGTATCAACCAACACCTTCCAGACATTGCCAGACAAAGGCGCACAGACAGGATCACCGTCACCGGATGCCGCAACCTCACCCGCTGTTGATGCAGCACCACCCATACTCAGCGGCGCTCCATTAACAGCGGCCAGATGCGTAACATCGCCACCATCATCCACTTTCACCACATAATCGTTACCATCAACGGAAATGGTGAAGGTATCTTCTGCATCACCTTTTGGAACCGGTTCAAATGCATCCGGATTGCCACGATTTTCGAGGAATTTCGGCGCAATCTGAGGGAACATGGCATAAGTCAGCGCGTCATCAATCTTGTCGGCTGCCAAGGTAATACCCTTGTCAGCGGCCAGCTTGTCGACGTTGGCGATCACCTTGTCCATCTCGTTTTCAATCAGGTCTGCAGGGCGACAGGTAATCACTTCCTTGCCATCCAGTACCTTGGCCTGCAACTCGGCATTCATCGGTGCCGGAGCTGCACCATATTCCCCTTTCAGAATACCTTGGGTTTCTTTTGAAATGGACTTGTAACGCTCACCCGTCAGTACATTCAAAACCGCCTGCGTCCCGACAATCTGGGATGTCGGTGTTACCAGAGGAATAAAGCCCAAATCCTCACGCACTCGTGGAATTTCGGCCAATACCTCGTCAAACTTGTCCGCAGCACCCTGTTCGCGCAACTGGTTTTCCATATTGGTCAGCATGCCACCGGGCACCTGAGCAACCAGAATCCGGCTGTCGGTGCCTTTGAGAGCGCCTTCGAACCTGGCGTATTTTTTACGCACAGCACGAAAGTACGCGGCAATTTCTTCCAGCAACAACAGGTCGATACCGGTATCACGCTCAGTGCCAGCCAATGCCGCTACAACGGATTCTGTCGCGGTATGACCATAGGTCATGGACATGGAAGAGATGGCGGTATCCACGCGGTCAATACCGGCTTCCACGGCTTTCAGGATCGTCATATCCGACAAACCGGAGGTTGCATGGGCATGCAGCTGAACTTCCAGATCCGTCTGGGCTTTCAGCTTGCTCACCAATTCAAAGGCAGTATAGGGCGTCAGTACCCCGGCCATATCCTTGATCGCAATGGAATCGGCGCCCATGTCTTCGATTTGCTTGGCAAGACTGACCCATGATTCCATGGTATGGACGGGGCTGGTTGTATAGGACAAGGTTCCCTGCGCATGTTTGCCTTGCTTTTTGACTGCCTTGAGAGCGGTTTCCAGGTTACGTGGATCGTTCATCGCGTCAAAGACGCGGAACACATCCACTCCGTTGGTCGCTGCCCGCTCAACAAATTTTTCGACCACATCATCAGCGTAGTGGCGATAGCCCAGCAGGTTTTGCCCCCGTAGCAGCATTTGATGCGGCGTTTTGGGCATGGCTTTCTTGAATTCGCGAATGCGATCCCAGGGGTCTTCTCCCAGAAAACGAATACAAGAGTCAAATGTTGCACCCCCCCAGGATTCCAGCGACCAGTAACCGACCTGATCGAGTTTTTCAGCAATCGGCAGCATATCGTCGATACGCATGCGAGTCGCCAGAATGGATTGGTGCGCGTCGCGTAACACGACGTCGGTGATTCCGAGTCTTTTAGAATCGGTCATGGATGATGGCCTTTTCTTCCGATAACGTTGTTAACGTTTTGGTTATTATGATTCGTGCACTACTTTTGGCGTGCACGATGTTCCTTGACCGCTGCTGACAGTACTTTCAGCAATTGCGGATCCACTCCCTGAGACTGGGGTCGTTTTTTTGCCGGTGTCGGCACAACCACTTCCTCGGGAGCATATTTATTTACCAGCTTGGACATGAATCCGGTAACAAATACCAGCATTGTCAAAAAGACAAATACCGTACCCATACCAAAAAACATCAATTCCAAACCTTGCGTGACGAGTCCTGGCTCAGACATGCAAGCGGCTCCTATTTAGTAATAATTTTTACGGACAGCGACGTGTTTTCCCATAAATTCTCACCAGAATAACCCGTGTTTATAGTGGGAATAACCGAATAAGACTACTTTAAAAGGACTAACGCTTTCAACTGCGCCAGATTGCGCAAAACGGCAGACAACCTCCAAATTGAGGCTCCAAGCTACTGATATCAGTAGTATTTCTGAAATCTATATCGACTATAGCCTGGACAAATAGTCAAATTGACACATTCCACCGTGATATACGGCCAAAGTAGAGGGCAAAAAACTTGACGCTAACACCAGACAATGATCAATTCGCGTCCAATTTCTAGCCAATGCCCTTCCTCTCCAGCGAGTTCCGCCATGTTGCCATTTGACCCCGACAGTTCCCTTTATATTGCGTTAGCACCCATGGAGGGATTAATGGATTTCCATTTACGGGAAATATTAACGGCCGTAGGAGGCATTGATCACTGCGTAACGGAATTTATTCGCGTTAGCCAAACGGTATTACCCAATCGAGTCTTTTTGAAATATTGTCCGGAACTGGCCCAAGGTGGAAAAACACTGGCAGGTACACCGGTACATATTCAACTATTGGGTAGTGACCCTGAGTTGATGGCCGCCAATGCGGCACGGGTCGCTGCACTTGGAGCACCCGCTATTGACCTTAACTTTGGCTGTCCAGCCAAAACTGTCAACCGCAGTCAGGGAGGTGCCGTGTTGCTGCAGTATACTGAACGCCTGTATGCCATCACCCGGGCCGTACGCGACGCAGTACCGGATCATATCCCCGTCAGTGCCAAGATGCGCCTGGGTTATACCGACAAGACCCTGGCCGTTGACAATGCCCAGGCATTGGCCTCAGCCGGTATCCAATGGCTCACCGTTCATGCCCGCACCAAAACCGAAGGCTACAGGCCACCAGCGTGGTGGCAATGGATTGCGGAGATCAAGCAAGCCCTCGACATTCCAGTATTAGCCAATGGCGAGATCTGGACACCCGACCAGGCACAAGCCTGCCAACAACAGAGCCAGTCACGGCTATTAATGATTGGTCGAGGTCTGGTCGCAAAGCCGGATCTGGGCCTGCAAATCAGGGCACAACAGCAGGGAATTCCCTATCAGGCAATGAAGTGGCAAGACTATCTGACGCTGTGCTATCAGCTGGCAGCACGACTTGAACATCTGGAAGACAAGCAACTCACCGACCGAATGAAACAGTGGCTACATTATTATTCACTGCAATCAGCCGAAATGAGCGCTGTTTTTCAAGCCGTCAGACGTCATCGTAGCCGCCGTGATTTTTTTGCCGCGATGGCATCCTGGCAGCCGGCCTGATTCTGATAGTGCCCAGGTATTGCTCCGATACAAACAATCAAATGCTCAGCCAGGCGGCAGAATGGTTATGATGGTGGTACAGAAATGATCAGACACTCAGGTATTGATGGCAAAAGCTGCTGCAGACCAGATAAGCTTTCACCTGAAGCAGGTCATGTACTCAATAGTTGAACCAATTTGGTAGCTTGATCAATATTTTGAACGGGTCACTCTGTCATACTCATGATTATTGAGCTGTCAGTCAGGCAACAATGACTGTAACTGAACTTGTTGTACCCACTTATTTTACCGTTTGCACCAGGGAGAACATTATGAGCATCAATATTGGCATCAGTGACAGCGATCGTCAGGCCATTTCAGAAGGTTTGGGACGATTACTGGCTGACACGTACACTCTGTACTTGACCACTCACAACTTTCACTGGAATGTCACCGGGCCAATGTTCAACAGCCTGCATGTGATGTTCATGACGCAATACACCGAACTCTGGAATGCCGTTGATCCTATCGCGGAGCGTATCCGCTCTCTCGGTCATGCGGCTCCAGGGTCTTATGCCCAGTTTGCCGAACTGGCCTCACTGCCGGACGCTCCGGCTGTTCCACCCAAAGCGATGGAGATGGTAGCCATTCTGGCTCAGGGTCATGAATCTGCTGCCCGTACCGCCAGAAGCCTGTATGAACTGGTTGGTGCCGCCAACGATGAGCCAACAGCTGATCTGTTAACCCAACGTCTGACCGTGCATGAACAAACGGCCTGGATGTTACGTTCACTGCTGGAAGACTGATACTCTGATCAGGTGTTTCAAACGATACGGCCTGCTGGTGTGTACCGGCGGGCCACTTTCCAGACAACAAACACATCGGTATACCAATCAAAACATTGTCATTTTTAATCCAGAGTCACAATTGTCACGTAATACCTACCAAACAACACCCCCTGCTTATTTCAACTTGAAAAACAAGTTGTTTGTGGAAATTATTTGTTACTTTATCCATTCTAAAAGTTCTTTTATGATCCCGGCTTCGGATTTAGTCTTGCGGTCTGTAAGACGATTTATCGACGCAACTATTGATTTGTCAGCAGCGCGGGCCACTGCCTGACAAGCGCCAGCGGAGTCTGGTGGCCTCAATACTGATAATAAGATCAAAGGAATGCTATCAGGAGAAAGCGTTAAGTAGTCGTTTCGAGTGTCGCCGTTCCTATACAGACCCCAAAAGCTTCCACATAGAGAAGCATCTCAACAGAAAACCTGCACTCGAATCCGAGTGCGGGCAGCCAGGTAGCGCAGACACCTAGGAGTTTTATATATGAGCGATGCGGACATCGTGTTTCAAAGCTACGGCCGTAGCTGCAACAACATTATCTTCTTTGAAGACTTTTATGACATATTCATTGGCAAGTCACACGACATTCGGGAGATCTTCAAAAACACCAACATGGAAGCCCAACGCGCCTTGCTGCGTAGTGGCATCTTGTGGCTGGTGATGCATTCCCGTGGCATGTCAGACACCAAAATCCGGGCGCTGGGAAAGAGCCACAGCCGTGCTGAAATGAATATCAACCCGATGTATTACAGCCTCTGGCTGGATGCCTTGATGGAAACCCTGGCTCGTCATGACCCTCAGTTTTCACCAGAGCTGGAAGCAACCTGGCGTCGTACTCTCAAACCCAGTATTGATATGATCAAGAGCATGTACTAATCAAAAACGTATCTGATATATCTTATTGATCCAACTGTTAGTCTTGACCTCCTCACAGGTTTAAAAGCAGTCTTTAGGGGACATCTATTTAATCCGGTGCTCACTCTGGGCTACCGGATGGTTTCGAATCACGAAGCCGACTTGCAGGCCTGACGGGTCAAGTCAAACGTCGGCGACACCGAGTCGAGATCATCCGGCAGCCCCCGAAGGGCGCGGGTTGCCGCCATCCAGTGCGGTGTTGACGAATTTGAAAAGGACTCGTCATTTCGCTGCATTCGTCGCCTTGCTCTGAACAACGGCAACACTCGCGCAGAGCCGTGCAGGATTAAATAGATGTCCCCTTTAGGCTGTTATATCACTCTGTGAAGGAGGTTTTGCATGAACGGACCAGCCGAACAACGTCATACCCCAAGAGTCGACGTATCATCCAGCGTCAGCGTTTTTCAACAAAACGACCTGTCTTATCTTGGCTTACTGCTGAACTGCTCTGATAACGGGTTGATGATCTCAACCTACGAACCCATTCCCCCCGGTACCGAACTGAGCTTGGAGCTTGTCGATATCCGGCCAGACCTCGATCTACACCGCACCGGCTTTTGCCAGGCTGAAGTTGTCTGGAGCAGGCCTCTCACACCCAGTCTGTACCGCGCCGGATGTCGGATAAAAGCCCCTTGTACCACCCTGGACAATATGATCAGAAGCTATCAAACCACTACTTCCAAACCAATGGGATCATAAACCCGTCACTCGTCAGGGCAACTTGCCAAGCCACCGACAATAAGCTTAGGCACTTGTTCTGACGATACGATGACATCGTCAAAGTAACCAGCCTCCGATCGTTGCCACGGCAATCCCCACCATCCAGACAGACATGCTACGAAAATGCAGCCGTTGCCATTCGTCCACTTCTGCAGCTGCCGCAGCACAATCCGCTGCGGCGCTGTGCCAGCAACGCTTCCCATCATGACTGAAAGACAACGCTGCGCTCGCCACATCCGCCAGCACTTGCTGACTGTCGATAGCCGTTTTCCACAACAGTTGTCGCCATACCGGTAATGCCACGGTCATATTACCGGCCAGACAATACGTTAGTCCCAGCAACCGGGCAGGCGCCCACTCCAGCCAATGCAAGCACCAGCGCGCAATACAAGCAGTCTGCCCCTCTGATTCCTCACCTTGCTGACAATCCGCTGCCGTCGTTTGAGGTACGTCATCCTCCGCCATGAGTGCGGCGGCTTCCTGGGCACGAACAAAATGCAGTGTCAGCCAGGCCAGCACCACGCCTCCTACATCGGCGAACATGTACCAGAAAACCATCAGAAAAAAATACTCGAACCAACGGTATTGCACAGTATGCAACACCTGGGCATTCAGACTTTCTGCATCCGCTGATAAACCGACCCCAGGCACGGAAACCGTTTCTTCCGCACAGAGAAACGCACCCTGCACATCACCATGAGCCAGATGTTCGCGGTAGCGTTTCAGGCCACCGCCAACATTGGCCTGAAACAAGACCAGTAATAACAAGCCGATTTCTGCAATCGCTGCCAGCAACCCCCAGGCAAACGACTCCAGCCAGATAAACAACAAGGTCACCAGAATACTGGGCAGAATGACCAATAGCAGAAACCGCGTGCGAGCACCCTGACGTTCAAACCCCGCCCAACGTTGCCACAGCCCCAACCAGCGACCATACAGGTCTCCCTGCCCCCAGCGACGAGCCCGAGGCAACTGTTGCTGCAGCAACAGCGCAATAAACAAAATCAGAAATTTCATAAGACATACTCATCTGGTTTCAGGGAATTCAGGTAGCGCGGCCAGTCAAATGCCGCACCCGGGTCCGTCTTGCGACCTGGTGCAATCTCGTTATGACCTGCTATACGGTTGCCAATCATGGGGTAATAGCGACGCAGAGCCATCGTTACCTGCGCCAGTACCTGATATTGCATATCAGAGTACGGTGTGTCATCACAGCCTTCCAGCTCGATACCAACAGAATAATCATTACAGTCTGGTCGACCTTTGTAACATGAAGCGCCAGCGTGCCAGGCACGGTCATTACCATTCACAAACTGGTAAAGCGTACCGTCCCGCTCGATCAGAAAATGACTGGAGACCTTCAAATCGGCAATGCCCGCAAAATAGGGATGCTCATCCGCAGCCAGCTGATTAGTGAAAAATCGCGGCACACACCCCGTGCCAAACTGACCTGGAGGCAAACTGATGTTATGAATCACCAGCAAAGACACAACCGCCTCTGGCGGACGCGGGCCAAAGTTGGGGGATGGCACCCAAAGCGCATCGGGCAAACGCCCGTCTTGTACATCCAGAATCAACGGTTTTCCCCGCTTTTTATGTTTATTCAGCGTTTATAATACACCGTATCTGTTATACAACCCCGTTAGACAGAGTCAGCATTCTTGCAGATACCCTTGCCAGCGTCGTGGCTGGCACTGTTGCAGCCAGAACTGCTGCTGGTCCCGGTGTTGCGAGTCGCCATGCACCAACGCCGCGTTCCGTGTAATATTCACCGCCACCGTGACCTGCCATCATGACCCGCGACCCAGAGACGACCCGGTCGCCCGGAGGGGCACAACACCTTGTATCTGTTATCCGTCCTACAATTCGTATCAAGAGCCATACCATGAACCTGAGCCTACACGCTGCCGATATTGCCACCGCCGTTGCCACCGCCCTCGCCGAAGATGTCGGCAGTGGGGATATTACGGCCCGCCTGATCCCGGTACAGCAACGCTCCCACGCCCGTATTATCAGCCGCGAACGAGCCATCATCGCCGGCAAAGCCTGGGTTGATGAAGTCTTCCGTCAACTGGATCCAAACGTTCAGGTTATCTGGCGTGTATCCGAAGGTGAATGGGTACGGCCTGATCAGGTACTGTTTGAATTGTCGGGATCATCCCGCAGCCTGTTGACCGGCGAGCGCTGTGCGCTGAATTTTCTGCAAACCCTGTCCGCTACCGCCACATTGTGTCGACAGTATGCCGATCGGGTCACGGGCACCCAGGTCAAATTGCTCGACACACGGAAAACCCTGCCCGGCTTGCGTATCGCACAGAAATACGCTGTCAGCGTCGGTGGCTGTTTTAACCACCGTACAGGCTTGTACGATGCCTTTCTGATCAAGGAAAATCATATAATGGCTTGCGGTGGTATTGCTCAGGCCGTTGCCGCAGCCCGTGACATTGCCCCGGGTAAACCCGTCGAGGTAGAAGTGGAATCCATGACCCAACTGGATGAAGCCATCAACGCCGATGCCGACATCATCATGCTGGATAATTTCACTCCTGCAGAAATGACCATCGCCGTACAACACGCCCGTGCTGCCACCACTCACCGTCCTGCTGGCCCGGTCAAACTGGAGGCGTCAGGCGGCATTACCGATGCCACCCTGCTGCCTTACGCACGCACCGGTGTCGATTATATTTCTATCGGTGCACTGACCAAGGATTGTAAAGCGATTGACTTATCCATGCGTATTACACTCTGACATGGCATTGGTCACAGACGGTTGATCACAAAAAATCTATAACGAATCTTTATATAAAGGGGACTTTTATGCATCTGACCTCATGGAATCGTTATCAGGCCTTTGCTGCCCACTTTGGCATTAGCCTGGTGTTGTTTTTTATTCTGGTGGCACTGGTATTTGGTGTCTGGTATCCCGGCATTCTCAGCGAAGCCGATCAAGGCTGGCATCAGGCACTGCTGATGATTGCCGGGGTTGATCTGGTACTGGGGCCGACACTGACCTTGCTGGTATTCAATCCAGCGAAAAAAAGTTTGAAGATGGATCTCAGTATCATTGCTGTGGTGCAACTGGCTGCACTGATTGCGGGCGTCTATACCGTCCACACAACCCGTCCGGTAGCGCTGTACGTTGCCTTCCCGCCGCAAGGTTATGAAATACTCTATGCCCAGACCCTGAACAGCGACACGTTAAAAGCCATTCAGACCAGTGATAACCAGGTATTTTATTATTTGCCCAACAGCGGTGGCTCGATCTTTGGCCCTGAAAATTACCAGCATCTGACGGCCGAAGAACTGCATCCCATCACCGATGGCGGTTTTATGGATTTTCTCCACAGCCGGGCACCGGCAGGCCTGTTCGAGTTTAACGACACCGTGAGACTGACCATCGGATTAACCGGCAACTGGCTGATCACCGATACCGAAGGCAAGGTGCTGGGCGTAAAATCCGGGCAGCAAATGCAAGAAGCGGCCACCGCAGAACGGGACCCTGTCAGCCCTGCGGTCAACCCGCCAGCGGAGCAGTAAATACGTCGTTGCTTACTGTACTTCCCCCGATAGGACTTCCCGATAAGTCTGGAGAGTAGCTTGGGCGTGAGCATGGAGTATGGGCCTGGAGTGCGGGATACTGTCGGCAATCGATATCACTCACCTCGTCCCCAGCCCCAGCCTTTTATGCTTCAGCGATAATCACCGCCCGCAACGGAGCGGGATACCCCTCAGCGGTTTTTGATATATCTTCCGGGTCCAGAAAATCCACCAGCGAGTTATAGCGCATCCAATCGGTCGTGCGCTGCTCATCCAGCGAGGTCCGGTTCAGATCCACCACGCGAGCATTACGGAAACCCGTACGCCGACACCACAACAACAAGGTCTCAACCGTTGGAATAAACCAGACATTCCGCATCATGGCGTAGCGATCTTCCGGCATCAGCACTTCCCCCTGAACACCATCAATCACCAGCGTTTCCAGCACCAGCTCACCACCGGGTTTTAATGCCCCGCGCAGCTCTTCCAGATGTTCAATCGGCGATTTGCGGTGATACAACACCCCCATCGAAAACACAGTATCAAAGGCTTTCAGGTTAGCAGGGACATCTTCCATTTTGAACGGCAACAGGTCTGCGCGGGGAGCCACGCCCTGTGCTGCGGCGACATAGCGCTTGATGGCCTGGAACTGCATCAGAAACAGCCGCGAAGGATCCACTCCCAGCACCCGGAACGCACCGGCACCCAGCATGCGCCAGAGGTGATAGCCCGAGCCGCAGCCAACATCCAGAACCGTACGCCCGGTCAGATCCGACAGGTGAGGCGCCAACCGTTGCCACTTCCAGTCGGAGCGCCATTCAGTATCAATATGGCTATCAACAATCCGAAACGGCCCTTTGCGCCACGGCATCAGCCCCCTCAGCCCGGCTTCAATCGCTTGCGCCTGTGTCGCAGTACAAGCAGCACTGGTAATCGCCAGATCATCGGCATTGAGATCACAATCAAGCGCCGTCAGTGATGGCAACAAACGCAAGGCGTCCACCCAACGGGACTGATCGCCATGTTCCCGAGTAACCAGCAAATCCTGTAACTGACCGGGCAAGACATCGGCCCAGCGGCCCATCCGGCTGCCCTCCTCGCGCATCGCCTTCAGCACGTCATCAAACAGCGGCAACAGGGTCGCTGCGTCAGCAGCATCCAGATCAGCAAACAGAGGAGAAACATCAACGGGCATGAAGCAGACTCAAAAAAGAAGGGAACAAAAACCAACGTGCGTTAACGGTATTAGCGCACCGCCAGAAATGAAACAAAATTAAAACATTGATACCAGCGGGTTACCTGACGGAATCCAGCCGCCAACAGGCGCTGGCGGTGCACCTCTTCGCGTTCTGGAATCAGATAATTCTCAATCGCCGTACGTTTGCGTGCGATTTCCATTTCACTGTAGCCATTGGCGCGCTTGAAATCCCAGTGCAAGGCATCCTGCACCGGCTGTTCAGCCTCATCAAAGCAGATTTTTTCCGACAGGATCAGCGCCCCACCCGGCACAGTGGCTTCTGCAATACGGGTCAGCAAATCGAGACGCTGATCGAGGGCGATAAACTGCAACACATAATTCAGCGCCGTCACCGATGTTGTTTCCAGCGCCAATGAACAGATATCAGCCTGCAATAATTCCACCGCCGCCGAATCACCCGCCAGGGAGTGATCATCGAGAGCGATATAGTGAGCAGCGCGTTCCAGCATCGCCGCCGAGTTATCCACCCCGATAATCTGGCACCCCTGGGCACGGACCCCGTGACGCATCGCCAGTGTCACCGCACCCAGCGAGCACCCAAGGTCATACAGATGCGTATTATCCTGAGCGTAACGTCCGGCAATAATGCCAGACATGGCAACCGTCTCGGCATAGCCGGGGACGGAACGCTTGATCATATCGGGGAATATCCGTGCAACGGCGTCATCAAAACGGAAATCGGCACTGCGGGATTCACGAGTCTGGTAGAGGTCGTCACGCTCGTTCATACGGCTGTCTCTGGTCACTTATCAGGGCCAGTTCGTCTTGGCAGACGCTGGCAATCACAAATCGCCATGGTATCACAGCGACAACCGGGGCGGAGAAACCAGCCAATAATCAGCCGTTTATCAACAGGAGCAGGGACGCAACGGCACGGACAAAAAACCGGGGCAGCGGCCGCAGAAAAGCAGGATCAACGGCCGAGGACACAGCCAGGCCCTACGGTGGTGTTGCCAGTGATTCGTGTAATTCCGCTTCGGCATTGGCATCATCCACCAGGTTTTTGGCCAGGGCCTTTTTGACCCGCACCCCCTGCTTGCGGAAGCTGTCGGCCTGACTGAGCAAATTGCCCCGGCCAGATTTCAGCGAGTTCCAGGCCTCATCGTAACTCTTGTTTACCGTTGTCAGCTGGCTGCCGACTTTCTCGAATTTCTCGACCACCACCACCAACTTGTCGTACAGTTTGCCAGCCTGATCGGCCAGTTTTTCCGTGCTCTGGTTACGTCGCTCAATCGCCCACAAACTGGCAACGGTACGTAACGTCGCCAGTAAGGTTGTTGGCGTTACCACCACGATTTTTTGTTCAAAGGCAGTATTAAACAGGCTTTCGTCGTGCTGAAAAGCCAGCATGAATGCGGGTTCAACCGGCATAAACAGAAACACAAAATCCGGCGAATTCAATCCGTTCAGATTCTGGTAAGCCTTGTCACTGAGGCTGCGAACGTGATTACGCACCGATTCGATATGCCGCTTCAATGCCGCGGCCTGCTCCAGCTCGGAGTCGGCATTGATATAATCGGTATAGGCATTCAGCGATACCTTGGAATCCACCACGATATGCTTGCCTTCCGGCAAGCGGATAATCACATCCGGCCGATAACGCTGGCCGCTGTCGTCCTGATGGCTTTCTTCACGGACATATTCAGCGCCCTTGCGCAACCCGGAGCGTTCAAGCACGGTTTCCAGCACCATCTCTCCCCAGTTGCCCTGGGTTTTGGTTTCACCCCGCAAGGCCGTCGTCAGTGCATGCGCTTCCGCTGACATATGCTGGTTGAGCTTGTGCAACTCCACAATCTGCGCCTGCAGAGAAGCCCGGTCACGGGTGTCACTGATGTGCACATCCTCGACTTTTTTGCGCAAGCCATCGAGCTGCTCCCGAAACGGTGTCAGCAAGCTGGTCAGCCCTTGCTGGCTCTGACGCGTAAACTGCTGCTGTTTCTGTTCGAAGATCTTTTGCGACAACTGTTCAAACTCCTGCAACAGCTGCTCCTTGTTCTGCTGCAGCAAGGCCAGTTTTTCATCGGCATGCTGTTGCTGCATTTTCCGCCCCTGACGCTCGCTGGCCAACTCTGTCTGGCATTCACTCAAACGCTGCTGCAAATCGGCCAAGCGGTTTTGCCACAATGACTGGGCCGCCTTGCGTTCACTTTCCAGCGCCTGCTTTTGCATCACCGCAGCATTACCACGCTCCTGCCAGCGAGCGGCTTCTGTGCGGGATGCATGCAATGCCACACCGGTTTCTTTCAGCTCGGTTTCCAGCAAGGAAATACGCTGTTCATACTGCTGTTGCATCAAGCTCGCCGCAGTTCTGGAGCGATGTCGCATGATCAGTGCCGTTACCAGCACACCGGAGATCAAACCAGACAGCGCCAACAAGACGTAACTGCCCACCATCTGGGACTCAAACGGAAACAACGCAGCCAGGGTCAATCGATCCATCAGAACATTCCTCTCAATCCGGCGCTGATGACATAGCTCTGCACATCATCAATATCTGCCCGGCCGTATTCCAGATTCAACGCCACAGGATACCCCTGCGACCCCGCCGACAAGGTCAATCCGGCTTGCCACATTGGCGTACAGCCCGATACCCGGTGAACCGCCTCCAGCCGTACAGCCCGGGTACGCAAACAGATGTTGCCATACCCCAGCCAGGGGCCAGACCCGGACCCGATCGGCAACATCGCCCGCACATCCCAACTGAATGCCACGCCGTGTTGTTGATAGACCGGATTCATGCTCTCGTCGTCCGGATCATCGTCATCCCCCATCCAAAGCCAGGCAGCCGCGCCAACCGACAGTATCGAATGCCAGCTGTAACCACCGCCTACCCGCAAAAAACGCCCTAACACCGCCCCCTGACCGTCATCATCCGGTTGGTCTTTATCATCAGGCCAATCGAATGCACTGATGCCATAGGCAGCATCCAGATAGGGATGCAATCCATCCTCAAACGCGTGGTTAGAAGCCGCCACCGGGATACTGGACCAGTCCGGTTGCGGCAAACGGATACTGACCTCAGCCAGGGTGGCTCCACTCAGCAGAACCAGACTGATCACCCATGCCATCCAATGCATACTGCGTCCCCCTGTTGCGGCCGATGCGGCGGTATATTCCGTGCGGTTTATGCCGGTTCGATCAGTTCAGCCAGAGAATGGATCAGCAGGTTGGGCTGACAGGTGGCAATATTTTCGCCGTGGTTATAGCCATAGGGTACCGCCACCGTGACACAACCGGCGGCTTTGCCAGCGTACATATCGTTGCGGGAATCTCCCACCATCATGGTTTGCTGTGGCTCGACTGCCATCAACTCACAGGCGTACAACAACTGCGCCGGATCGGGTTTGCGCTGCGGCAAGTCATCACCACACACCACAGCATCAAAGTACGGCTGCCAGCCGAGAGAATCCAGTATCACTTCGGTAAAAGCTCGGGGCTTGTTGGTCACCAGCGCCATACGAATCCCCAGTACCGCCAGGGTGGTCAGAGTCTTGGTAACGCCGGGATAAACGCCAGTGGCGTCATTCAGGTGAGCCAGATAAAACGGATCAAACAAGGCCTGGGCAGCAGCAACATCGGCGTCATCCAGTGCCAGAGCCTGCAGGTCATTCCCCTGGCACAAGGCCCGGCGTACCAGCATATCGACACCATTACCGACCCACTCTGCCACCAGTGTCTCCCCGGCGGGAGCCTGGCCCAGTTGCACCAGCATTTGATCAATCGCCGCCGCAAGATCCGGTACGCTATCGATCAAGGTGCCATCCAGATCAAACAGCAGCGCTTGCGGAACCGCTTTTTCACGGGCCGAAAAACAGGTTAATACCGGTTCACTCCAGATCGACATATCAGCAATACCTTTTGATGGATTTTAATCGTTGCGAGAAGGCGAAACAGCACTGGCCGCCAGCTGTGCACGCATCTGGTCAATCACGGCTTGGTAATCCGGCTGGTTGAAAATCGCCGACCCGGCAACAAACATATCGGCCCCGGCTTCGGCAATCTCCTGAATATTATCAACCTTGACGCCGCCATCGATTTCCAGACGAATATCCAGCCCGGACGCATCGATGCGCTGACGTACCTGGCGCAGCTTATCCAGTGTACCCGAAATAAACGACTGGCCACCAAACCCCGGGTTGACTGACATCAGCAGGATCACATCAAGCTTGTCCATCACATAATCGAGGTAATGTAATGGCGTAGCCGGGTTAAACACCAGACCAGCCTTACAGCCCAACGACTGGATCAACTGCAGGCTGCGGTCGATATGTTCCGACGCTTCCGGATGAAACGTAATATAAGTGGCTCCGGCATCAGCAAAATCCGCGATCAGGCTATCCACTGGCGACACCATCAAATGAACGTCTATCGGTGCCTTATAGCCATGGTTATCAAGATATTTTTTTAATGCCTTGCATACCATCGGCCCAATCGTCAGATTCGGTACGTAATGGTTATCCATCACATCAAAGTGAACCACGTCGGCACCGGCGTCCAGCACAGCGGCAACATCCTCTCCCAGACGGGCAAAATCAGCAGAAAGAATTGAAGGGGCAATCAGAAAATCACGCATGGTCAGGATAAACACCGGATAATGAACAAGCAGCCATTGTAAGCGGTGGGAAGCGCTTTTGCAGCCTGTCTCGGTGACCACATCATTCACCGGCTGTGCGGTGAGCAACAAGCCGTTGCCCAATCAGCGGTTTATACTTTAGTAGCGCGCCGTTAGACTCTCGAGCGATTTTCAACGAGAGCTTTTTGTGACAACACCCGCCCCCTCACTGCGCCTGCTACTTACCAGCCTGTTCTGGCCGGTTTATCTGCCGGGTTTTTTAACCGCCACGGCACAAACCGCCATTCTGGTGCTGTTACCGCTGTACGTGCTGGAGCTGGGTTACAGTCCAGCCATCGCCGCCCTGATGATGGCCACTCGCGGCATTGGCCAGCTGGCAGGCGATATTCCTGCCGGTATCGTCGCCGGGCGCTGGGGTGACAAAACCTGCCTGATGCTCGGGGCCGCTGGCTACGTCATCGGCTACAGCCTGATGACACTGACCGAAACACCTCTGCTGCTGGGACTGGGCGGTGTTATCGCTGGCATCGGCATGTCGTTTTCTTTAATCGGGCGACAATCGTACGTCACCAGCCGCGCACCGGTGCACCAGCGGGGCCGGGCAATTTCACTGATGGCCGGCGCCATGCGGATTGGCTCCCTGCTCGGCCCGGCATTGGGCGGCCTGGCCGCCGTGCAGTTTGGTTATCAGGCTACCTTTGTGGTGCTGGTACTGCTGTGCCTGCTGTCATTACTGGTGGTGCTGGTATCCGCCGACCGTGGCGAACCCGAGGTAAACCGTACCCCCCATAGCCTGGTCGCCATCATGCACGTACTGACCGATCACCGTCAGGCGTTTCTCAGTGCCGGCCTGGCAATGATTTCACTGCAATTCATGCGTGCTGGCCGAGTGGTGTTATTACCCCTGGCGGGTAACGCCATTGGGCTGTCGGTGGCCGAAATCGGTCTGGTGGTGGCCGCCGCTGCACTGATGGACAGCCTGATGTTTATTCCGGCAGGCATCATTATGGATCGCTGGGGACGCAAGGCCGCTGCTGCCCCCAGTCTGCTGCTGTTTGCCTGTGGTCTCGCCGCTCTCGGCTGGGCCGACAGCTACCTTGGCCTGTTGCTCAGTGCCCTGCTGATCGGTTTTGCCAACGGCGTCAGTGCCGGGCTGGTGATGGTACTTGGCTCCGACTTCGCCCCCACCACCGGCCGCGCCCGCTTTATGGGCGTCTGGAAACTGGTGTCCGATTCCGGCCAGGCAGCGGCACCACTGGCTATCAGCGCCATCCTCACCGTTGGCAGCCTGTTATTGTGCTCACAGCTGATTGCCGCCACCGGGTTGATTGGGCTGTATGTGATGGCATCACGGATGAATGAAACCTTGATAAAAAAACACTGACTCTCTACACAACCCGGCAGGATGTTGAACCCACAAAGCCAAGCAGTAAAAAAACGGTTGCGTTACAATGCCGGGCTAATATTTATGTCTGCCGGATTCGTTTGTCAGCCTGGCTTCTGCCAATCCGGAATTCGGTTGCCAGCCGTTACGCTGGGCAACATCACCAAGATGCACAGAAGGAAACCTCATGACCGACCGCTTGACGATCACTCGCCCAGACGACTGGCATTTGCACGTTCGCGATGGTGAGGTACTGCAACACACGGTACCGGCTACCGCCCGGGTGATGAAACGAGCGATCATCATGCCGAATCTGCAACCGCCCGTCATGGATGCTGAACAGGCACTGGCGTACCGTGCGCGTATTCTGGCCCAGGCCGGGGATTCCCACTTTGACCCTCTGATGGTGCTTTACCTGACCGATAACACCACCCCCGACATGATCAGCGCCGCCAAAGCCGCAGGTCATATTGTCGCGGCCAAACTGTATCCGGCAGGTGCAACCACCAACTCGGCTTCCGGTGTGACCGATCTGGGCAAGCTCGACGAGGTCTGTGCGGCACTGGCTGAAAACGATATGAAGCTGCTGGTACACGGCGAAGTCACCCACAGCGATGTGGATATATTTGACCGCGAAAAAGCCTTTCTCGACACCGTATTGGCCCCACTGGCCAGCAAGCACAGCGCCCTGAGTCTGGTGGTGGAACATATCACCACCAAAGAAGCGGCTGAGTTTGTGCAAAGCCAGGGCGATAACGTCGCCGCAACCATTACCGTGCAGCATCTGGCCTATAATCGTAATCACATGCTGGTTGGTGGCATCAAGCCGCATTTTTATTGTTTGCCGATACTGAAACGCAATATCCACCAGCAAGCGCTGCAAGACGCCGTGGTTTCTGGCAACCCGCAGTTTTTTCTCGGCACCGACAGTGCTCCCCATGCCAGAGGCGCCAAAGAAAGTGCCTGTGGTTGCGCCGGTTGCTATAGCGCTTATGCTGCGATTGAACTGTACGCCGAAATTTTTGAAGACCTCGGTGTGCTGGAAAACCTGGAAGGCTTTGCCAGCCATCACGGCCCCGATTTTTACAATCTGCCACGCAACGAAGACACCATCACCCTGGTGAAATCCGAGTGGCAGGTACCTGGCGAGATGCCATTTGGCAACGATATCATTGTGCCATTGCGTGCGGGTGAAACCCTGCGCTGGCAACTGCAAAACTCCTGAAGATAAGGCTTAGGATGAGTACAACTCCCGCTGGAAACGGCGACAAGCAGGAAAAAACCCCAATGGCCCAACGCTTCCGCGGCTTTTTGCCCGTGGTCGTGGATGTGGAAACCGGGGGATTTAATTCCGATACCGACGCCCTGCTCGAAATTGCCATGGTCACCCTGCGCATGGACGACGAAGGCTATATTCACCCCGACCAGACGCTGGCAGCGGAAGTGCATCCGTTCGACGGTGCCAACCTGGAAAAGGAAGCCCTCGATTTTACCGGCATCGATCCGTTCGACCCTGAACGTGATGCCGAATTTGAAATCGACGTACTGACCAATATGTTCCAGGTGATTCGTCGTGAGATCAAACACTACGGCTGCAATCGAGCGGTACTGGTGGGCCATAACGCGCACTTTGATCACGCCTTTTTGCGTGCTGCAATTGAGCGTAACGACATCAAGCGAGACCCGTTTCATCCGTTTTCGTCCTTTGATACCGCTTCGATTGCGGCTATCTCACTCGGACAAACCGTACTGGCCAAAAGCTGCCTGACCGCCGGGCTCGATTTTGACAACAGCGCCGCCCACAGTGCCGCCTACGACACCTGGAAAACCGCTGAGCTGTTCTGTTTTATCGTCAATCGCTACAAGGATCTGGGCGGTTGGCCCTTGGACATTAAACCCGGTACCGAGTTGTCAGACTGATACCAAACGCCGCTGATCATGACCAGCGGCGTTTTTGGTGAAGCCCGATGGGTTGCGACCATCACGCTGCAGCAACCTGAATGTGTTGATGTTTCACTCTTGCACGCAATATGAGATTTCCCCTTGGACTACGAATTCTGGTTTGAAGGCAACAAGCCTGTCGCCCGTCTTGATGAAGAACATTCTTTGCTTAGCCACTGGCTAACCGACGAAATAGGCGACGATCTGAAACACCTGCGCGCACTGATCACCACTGCAGAATTACTGCAATCCGGTGGTTTGCGGGATTATCGCTGGCAGGGCAAAGAAACCATTCTGAAAATGACCCAACATGAAGTCGATCTGGCCTCCAACACGCTGCTGTACGACGAAGACCTGGATCTGGAAGAGGACCTGATCCTGCATGATTACGACCTGACCACAGGCTGCGGGCTGGAAGACTTTATTGAGCTGCTGCAAGCCTGGAAAGAATTTATCGCCAGCTGAGCTGACCATTGTCGATTTCTGGAGTCACCATGTACGTCCATACCGATTACCGTATACGACTGGCACAAGCGGCCGATGCCAGCGCCTGTTTTGCCATTGAACACAGCGCTTACGAAGGGGATGAAGCCGCCACTCTGGAGACCATCCAGCGGCGCATTGAGCAGTATCCGCAAGGATTTCTGGTACTGGAGCTGGCTGGCGCCATCATTGGCTTTGTAAACTCCGGTTGCTGCTTCAAGGTAGCCATGGACGACGAACACTTCAAGCAGTTGCTTGGCCACGACCCGGAAGGCCCGGAGAACGTTGTGATGTCGGTGGTGATTCACCCGGTCTGGCAACGCCATGGCTGGGGCCGCACCTTGCTCCTCAATTACATTGAGCATATGCGCCGTCTCCACAAGCAACGGATTCACCTGATGTGCCGCAGCCATCACATCCGTTTTTACCAGCGTTGCGGGTTTATCTACCAGTCAGAGTCCGCCTCCAACCACGGTGGCTTGCACTGGCATGATATGACCTTGTCATTGCCTAACCCCTGACCAACCGATTAACGTGCCCGATAGATCACCCCCGGGTGGCAGGGCACCGTCTCGAAATACTCCCTCAGATTCTGCACCTGCTCGGACACCCCAAGCACCAGATAACCCTGCGGGTTCAGGCTGCCATGCAGGCGTTTGATCAAATCCAGCTGCAACTTCGCTGCAAAATAAATCAGCACATTGCGGCAATAAATCACATCGAAGCGGCCCAGCCCGTCAAAACCATGCTGCAAATTGTGTTGGCGAAACTCGACCCGCTGCTTGATACGCGAATCCAGCCGCCAGCGCCCTTCTGCCAGAGGCTGAAAATACTGGCGCCAGTATGGCTCCGGCATGCCGCGAGTCATGGCCAATGACGGATAAACGCCGTCCTTCGCCTGCGTCAGCACCGCCTGGGAAATATCCGTCGCCAGAATCTGCTCCCCGACCGCCAGACGGCCCGGTGAACGCTGGCGAAATTCCTCGATTTCGATACTCAATGAATAAGGTTCCTGCCCCGACGAACAGGCCGCAGACCACAACCTCAGCGGCCGACGTAACGCCGCCAGTTCTGGCAACAAACGTTCGCGGAATACCCGATAAGGGGAATCATCCCGAAACCACTGTGTTTCGTGGGTGGCCATGGCTTCGATGACTTTTTCCTGCAAACGCTGGTCGCCGTCGAGGCTATCCAGCAACGCAGTAATCGAGCCCAATTGCTGCTGGGCCAGTAATTGCTTCAGGCGACTGCTGAGTAAATAATCCTTGCCGTCTCCCAGCACAATGCCACTGTACTGCTCCAGCATATCTTGAAACCGTCGGTATTCATTCGCTGTGATCTGGAATGTCATAGTCAATCCTGAAAAATCCGGCGCCAACCAGAGGTCTGAAATCTACATCGGCTATTTATCAGCATAGCCGTAAACCGAGAAACAGCCGTAAACAGGAAAACACCGCAAGCAGTATTTGTTACCAGACCACAGCCACACCAAAGATCATCCTACATTGCGCCAATGACGTTCAAAGGTCATCGGTGGACTATTCACAAACCAGCACAGACACAGGCAAACCAGCCAGACACATTTAAAACCAGGCTTTCACACCCAGCAGCCACTTTGTGGCCGCAGACTCACCCAGTATATCTGCCGTTGCACCATAAACATGGCGACGTTCAACCCCGACATACGGTGCGAACTGACGGCTGAATTCATAACGAAAGCGGCCACTGAACTGTGTGTCATTCAGGCCTTGGGCAAACGTATCTTGTGGATCTCGTTTGCCAGCGGCTGTTAATTTCCCTTCCAGTCCGAGAATCCAGCGCTGGGTCAGCAGCAGATCGTATTCGGTCTCCAGCTCCAACCGGGTAATGCCCTGCTCGCCCACAAACACCATCGCCTGGCTCTCCAGCCAGTAAGGAGCCAACCCTTGAAACCCGGCACCGACCCAGTACCGAGACCGCTCTGGCGTAGTGTCATACCGCACACCAAGCTGGGTATTCCAGAAAGCGGTCACCGCATGACGCCAATACAAGCCTAACTCGGCCTCGGTGTCACCTTGCTGGTGTTCGCCATCGAGTTGTACCACAGCCCGATCCCATGTGGTGCCATACCAGTATTCGCCACCCAATCGTGAGGAGGTTGAACCATCGTGCTGCGCCCATTCGAACTGGTCGATGATCAATGCCGAGAAGTGATGCTCGTCGGCCAGACGTAGCTGCCGATCCCCTGACCTCGCGTAAGGACCTGAGGTCAACGTGTAGCCGCCCGAGTAGGCATGAGGATCACGTGCATCAGCAGGGGCTGTTCCACCTTGCATATTCATCTCACCATGATTCATCTCACCATGATTCATCTCACCATGATTCATCTCACCATGATTCATCTCACCATGATTCATCTCACCATGAT